>CAUVLK010000001.1:0-33815 GCA_963552635.1 uncultured Lautropia sp.
CTCCACCACCCAGATCTACACCCATGTGGCGCGGGCACGCCTGAAGGCGCTGCATGCGCAGCATCATCCGCGGGGGTAGGGGAGGCGGCGTGCTTCCTGTAACATTTCATTCATGTCCGGGCATGATGGATGCCCCCATTCCATTCGGATGATTCGCCATGGCTTCTGCTTCCCTGTCCGTCCAGATCCTTGTGCTGCTGGCGGCCTATCTCATCGGCTCGGTGTCGTTCGGCGTGGTGGTCAGCAAGCTCATGGGGCTGGCCGATCCGCACACCTACGGCTCGGGCAACCCGGGTGCCACCAATGTGCTGCGCACCGGCAACAAGAAGGCGGCGCTGTTCACGCTGCTGGGTGACGTCGGCAAGGGCGTGCTGGCGGTGCTGCTGGCGCGCTGGCTGGCCCCCTCGCTGGGGCTGTCCGACATGATCATCATGCTGGTGGGCCTGGCTGCCTTCATCGGTCACCTGTATCCGGTGTTTCACGGCTTCAAGGGCGGCAAGGGCGTGGCCACGGCCGGCGGGGTGCTGCTGGCGCTCAACCCGCTGCACGGTCTGGCGGTGCTGGCCACCTGGCTGGCAGTGGCCTTCCTGACGCGCTATTCGTCGCTGGCGGCCATCACGGCCGCCTTCATGGCACCCATCTACTGGCAGCTCTTCTATGGCATCGATGCCCGGGCGCTGGTCATCCTGATCATCGCCGCGCTGCTGGTCTGGCGGCACCGCGAGAACATCAACCGGCTGCTGAAGGGCAAGGAGTCGAAGATCGGGGGCAACAAGGCCCCCAAGTCGCCCAAGGTCAAATACCCGCCGCCGCGGGTGGGCGGGCACTGACCGCCGGCAGTTCTTCCAGCGGCCAGCGTGGCCGCACATCGAAACGCAGGGGCTGCGTGTCGATGCCGGCAAGGGAGGCTGCCTCAGGCCCGGCAGCCTTCGCGGCCGCCAGCCGGCAGGCGCCGGCATAGGCAATCATTGCACCGTTGTCGGTGCACAGCGCCAGCGGCGGGAAGTGGACCCGCAGTGGCGCCTTCTTCGCGGGCCAGCGGGCGCTGGCCTCGGCCAGCTTGGCGCGCAGCCGCCGGTTGGCACTCACGCCACCGGAAATCACCAGCCGTGACAGCCCGGTCTGTTTCAGCGCTTTCAGGGCCTTGCCCACCAGCACGTCGGTGATGGCTTCTTCCACTTCGCGGGCCAGGTCCGGACGGTGTTCGGGGGCCAGTCCCTTCTTCACCTGGGTCAGGACGGCGGTCTTCAGTCCGCTGAAGCTGAAGTCCAGGTCGTCGCTCTTCAGTTTGGGGCGGGGCAGGGTGAAGCGGGGGGCGTCAGGACGCGTCGGGTCTGCCTGGGCAGCCAGCGCTGACAGGGCCGGCCCCCCTGGGTAGCCCAGTTCCAGCAGCTTCGCGCTCTTGTCGAAGGCTTCGCCGGCCGCATCGTCGACCGTCTCGCCCAGCAGGGTGTAGGCGCCCAGGCCGTCCACGCGCAGCAGCTGCGTGTGGCCGCCGGAAACCAGCAGCGCCACGAAGGGAAACTCGGGCGGATCGTCCGACAGCAGCGGCGAGAGCAGGTGGCCTTCCAGGTGGTGAACGCCGATGACGGGGCGATCCAGCGACATGGCCAGCGCCGTGGCCACCGAGGCTCCCACCAGCAGCGCGCCGGCCAGCCCGGGGCCCTGGGTGTAGGCAATGGCATCGATGGCCGACAGCGGTCTTTGGGCGTCGGCCATGACCTGCTCCAGCAGCGGCACCAGCCGCTCGACGTGATCGCGTGAGGCCAGCTCCGGCACCACGCCACCGTAGCGATTGTGCATGGCCACCTGCGAATGCAGGGCCTGGGCCTGCAGCCCATGGTCGGTGTCGTACAGGGCGACGCCGGTTTCGTCGCAGGAGGTCTCTATGCCCAGTACCAGCATGGAAGTCTTGTGTGGTGTGTCGGGGAAGGGGGGCGGGGCGGACGGGAGCACCGAAGGCGGGCGTGGCGATGTCCGGGCAGGTCAGCACCGGAAACCATGTCACTCAGACGCGGGATGGTGCAGGAGCGAGGCTTGCCGGACAGGGGCCTCCTTGCAGGGGGCGTTCCTGGCTTGCCGTGGGCGTCCGAACCGTTTCGGGAGGATGATACGCTGTCGGGCGCCGCGCTCATAAGCGCTGCAGGCGGTACGGCGAAGGACATGAGGACAGGATAGTGGAACGACGGGATGTGATCGTGGTGGGCGCGGGCGCTGCCGGGCTGTATTGCGCCGGGCAGCTGGGGCTGCGCGGCCTGCGGGTGATCGTGCTGGACCATGCACGTCGCATCGGCGAGAAGATCCGCATCTCGGGGGGCGGCCGCTGCAACTTCACCAATCTGAATGGGGCGGACCCGGCCCGCTACTTGAGCGGCGATCCGCGCTTCGTTCGTCACGCACTCAAGGCTCACCCGCCCGAGCGCTTCATTGCCCGCGTGCGTGAAGCGCGCATCGGGTTTCATGAAAAGCATCTGGGGCAGCTCTTCTGTGACGATTCCAGCCAACGGATCATCGACATGCTGCTGGCCGACTGCGCGCGTGGCGGGGTCCAGATACGCCACCCGGTGACCGTGCAGGAGATCGCGCGTTTGGACGGGGCCGACAACGGCCCGCGCTTTCGCGTGAGCACCTCGGACGGGGTGTTCCTGGCCCGGCATCTGGTCGTGGCCACGGGCGGGCTTTCCATCCCGGCCATCGGAGCCAGCGATCGGGCCTGGCAGCTGGCTCGCGAGTGGGGCATGGCCACGGAGGCACCTCGCCCCGGGCTGGTTCCCCTCACGGTCACGTCGGCGGCCTGGCAGGACTTCGCTGCCCTCTCGGGCGTGGCCCTGCCGGTGGCGGTCTCGGTGATGCCAGCCATGGCAGGCGACAGCGGGGAGGGCACTGCCAGGACGGACACCCGACTCGGGGAGGGCGGTACCGGGCCGCAAGCAGGTCCCGGGTCCCAGGCGCCCGCGACGCCCCCTGCCAAGGCAGGGAAAGGCGCGCAACAGAAAGGCCAGGGAAAGAGAAAGGCGCCCCGTCACGTCGTGTTTCATGAAGATCTGCTGTTCACGCATCGTGGCCTGTCCGGGCCCGGCATCCTGCAGATCTCCAGCTACTGGCAGCCGGGGCAGCCTGTCTGGCTGAACCTGCTGCCGGCCATGGCTGATCCGGGGCAGTGGCTGGTGGATCTGAAGGCTGGCCGAGCCAGCGCACAGGCGTTGCCTGCCGGTGTCAGCCTGTCCGGACAGCCCCATCGGCAGCAGCTGGGGACGGTGCTGGGAGTCGTGCTGCCTGCTCGACTGGTCAGGAGCTGGCTGGCCTCGGCCACCCGGCTTTCGGGCGTGCTCATGCCGCTTGGCGTGTCCGCCGCACTGGAGGGGCTGGCCGAATCCAGTCGCCTGGCCGAGATCGGGGACGCCCGGCTGCGCCAGCTGGGGCAGGCCCTGTCGCATTGGCCGGTACAGCCGGCAGGCTCTGAAGGCTATCGAAAGGCCGAGGTGACGGTGGGCGGCGTGGCCACGGAGGCGCTGGATCCACGTTCCATGCAGGCCCACGCCGTGCCTGGCAGTCACTGGATCGGTGAGGCCGTGGATGTGACGGGGTGGCTGGGCGGCTACAACTTCCAGTGGGCATGGGCGTCGGCCTTCGTGGCGGCGCAGGCCATTGCGGCCGAAGGACGCGTCTGAAGGCCCCCGGGGCCTCGGGGGCAAGGGCGGTCCGCCCATCCAGGCCCCTCCGGTATGGCGCCTGTCGGTCAACCGTTGACGGATCCCCCGGGCTGCTTGGCAAGTGAAGCGAGTCGCGTCTATAATCGCGGACTAGCCTCTAGTGCCCATTTCACAACGTTTCAAGGAAGGTTTTTTCATGCCACTGGTCCGAGTCAAGGAAAACGAGCCGTTTGATGTTGCCCTGCGGCGCTTCAAGCGAACCATCGAGAAGACCGGGCTGCTCACCGAGCTGCGTGCGCGTGAGTTCTATGAAAAACCGACTGCAGAACGCAAGCGGAAGAAATCGGCTGCCGTCAAGCGTCATCACAAGCGCCTGCGCAGCCAGATGCTGCCCAAGAAAAAATACTGATCTTCCCCGATCAGTCTTCTTGCGGCGCTGTGCGTCGTCTGGCGTGGTTCGTCGGGCGGCGTCGGCGCCATTCTGCGTCGTTTTCAGATACTTCGCGCAGGTCATTCCCATGGCCTGATTGCTCATGAGTACAGCCACTGATCTCAAGTCTCGTATAGACGCCGACATGAAGGCTGCCATGCGGGCGCGAGAAAAGGTGCGCCTGGGCGCCCTGCGCCTGTTGCTGGCTGCCATCAAGCAGAAGGAAGTCGACGAGCGCATCACGCTCGATGACGCCCAGGTGCTGGCCATCGTCGAGAAGCTCTCCAAGCAGCGACGGGACTCCATCGAGCAGTTCGAGAAGGCCGGCCGCACGGAGCTGGCCGAGCAGGAGCGCGCCGAACTGGCCGTGCTCGACACCTATCGCCCGGCGCAGGCCGACGATGCCCAGATCCAGGCCGTCATCGAGGCCGCCGTCGCCGAAACCGGCGCTGCCGGCATGGCCGACATGGGCAAGGTCATGGCCATCGTCAAGACCCGGCTGGCCGGACAGGCCGATCTGGCTGCCGTCTCTGCCAAGGTGCGGGCGCGCCTGTCCGCCTGAGGCGGAACGCCCCGCGATGGTTTGATCCCGCAATCCTTCATCCAGGAGCTGCTCACCCGCGTCGATGTCGTCGACGTGGTCGGCAAGGCCGTCAAGCTGCGCAAGGCGGGGGCCAACTACCAGGGGCTGTGTCCTTTCCACAATGAAAAGACGCCGTCCTTCTCGGTGTCGCCCACCAAGCAGTTCTACCACTGCTTCGGCTGCGGCGCGCACGGCTCGGCCATCAGTTTCCTGATGGAACACCACGGTCTGGGTTTCGTCGAGGCCGTGCATGAGCTGGCCCGCGACGTGGGCCTTACGGTTCCAGAAGACCATAGTAGAGAAGGTGCCGAAGCCGCACGCAAGGCCAGCCAGCAGCTGGCGCTGTCGCAGTGGCTGGATCAGGCCGCCCGTTACTACCGGTCACGCCTGAAGGAAACTCCCGCCGCCATCACCTACCTGAAAGAAAGGGGCGTCACCGGCGAGACCGCACGCCATTTCGGGCTGGGTTATGCGCCGGCGGGCTGGCGCAACCTGGAAGGCGTGCTGCCTGACTACGCCGCCGAGGACGCCGTGCGGGCCGGACTGGTGATTGCCGGTGAGGACGGCAAGCGTTACGACCGCTTCCGCGAACGCATCATGTTTCCCATCCGCAACCCGCGCGGCCAGGTCATCGGCTTCGGCGGGCGGGTGCTGGGACAGGGGGAACCCAAGTACCTCAACTCGCCCGAGGGGCCGCTGTTTTCCAAGGGGCATGAGCTCTATGGCCTCTTCGAGGCGCGCGAGGGCATCCGCGCCAGTGGCCGCGTACTGGTGGTGGAGGGCTACATGGACGTGGTGATGCTGCACCAGCACGGCTGCCACTATGCCGTGGCCACGCTGGGTACTGCCACCACCGCCATGCACTTGGGCAAGCTGCTGCGCCTGGCCGATCGGGTCGTGTTTTCCTTCGACGGTGATGCCGCGGGGCGCCGTGCTGCCTGGCGTGCGCTGGAGAATGCGCTGCCGTTGCTGTCCGACACCAAGCAGCTCGATTTCCTCTTCCTGCCGCCCGAGCACGATCCCGACAGCTTCGTGCGCGCCGAAGGGCTGGAGGCCTTCGAGGCCTGCGTGCGCGATGCCCTGCCGTTGTCGTCGTTCCTGCTGAAGGAGCTGGCACAGCGGGCGGACATCACCACGCCCGAAGGTCGCGCCCGCATGCAGGCCGAACTCAAGCCGCTGGTGCAGCAGATGCCTGACATCGCCCTGCGCACGCAGATCCTGGTGGACATGGCGGGGCGACTGGGTCTGCCGACCGAAGAGCTGGCGGCCTACTGCGGCCTGCAGATGGCCCATCCGGTGGCCCATGTCCGGGAGGGGGGCGGGCGTCATGGCGGGCGAGCAGTGGGTGGTGATGCCCGTTCCGTGCGCTCCGGCACGCCCATGACGCAAGGCATTTCCCTGCGTGACCAGGCTGCCCCTGCTGATGGGCGCCCCTGGCGCGAGGCATCATCCGGCCGCTGGCAGGGGGGCGGCAATGCCGCTTCCCGCCGCGTAAACGGTCCGTCGCGTCGGGATGAAGGCTATGACCGCGCCTATGGCGGTGGCTCGCAGGGCGGCGCACGCATGTCGGGTGCAGTCCGCTCCCGGCCGGCGCCGCCCACCCTGCAGCAGCGCATGTGCCTGCTGCTGGCCTACTACCCCGCACTGGCCCAGGAACCTCTGGAAGACGAGAGCCTGCTGCCCCAGGCTCTGCTGGACTGGCGCAACGAGCTGGCAACCCTGCCGGCCGGAGCACACTTTGCATCGGTTCTGGCCGAGGTGCGCGCCACCGATCCCAGGAAAGCCGATTTCATCGAATCGCTGGACCAGCGTGACGCCGGTGTGATGGCTGCCATGGATTTTGATGCGGCACGCACCGACTATATGACGGGACTGGACAGGATGCGGCTTGAACAGGCCCGCAGGGAGCTTCTTCAGGCGGTGCAGGGTCTTGATGAACCGGGGGGGCGGACCCGATATGAAGAACTGAATGCGACGATTCAACGCCTATCCCAGCGGGGGACGGGCTGATATGATTGAAGGTTCAATGCGGGAATCCAACGTGGCAAAAGATACAGCAAAATCTCAGGAAGAAGCGACCAAGAACGCGGCCACTTCCGACGCAGCCGACGGCACCAAACCCGTGAAGGCTGCCCGCGCGGGCAAGTCCGGTGAGGCTGAAAAGCCCGCCAAGGCCAAGGCGACCAAGGCCAAGGCCGAGAAATCGACCAAGGCAGAGAAGGGCGAGAAGGCTGAAAAGCCTGCCAAGACCAAGAAGGCTGAAGGCGCCAAGAAGCCGGCCAAGAAGGCTGCCGGCAAGAAGAAGGCCGCGGCCAAATCCTCTTCCAGCGACCTGGACGATGATGACGGTTTCGATGACGGCGACGACTACGACATGATCTCCACCGACGACGGCGATGACGCCGAGCTCGACGGAGACGACGACGCGGTCGAAAGCGATGTGCCTGCGGCCCCGGCCAAGAGCAGGGGGCGTGACAAGCGCTCCAAGGAAAAGGCCCTCATCAAGGAGGCGCTGGCCAACGTCAAGCAGGGCGTGACCGAAGAGGAAATGGAAGCGCGCCGCAGCCGCCTGCGCCAGCTCATCAAGCTGGGCAAGGAGCGGGGCTTCCTCACCTACGCCGAGATCAACGACCACCTGCCCGAAGGGCTGACCGAGGTCGAGGCCATCGACCAGATGATCGGCACCTTCAGCGACATGGGCATCTCGGTCTATGAACAGGCCCCCGACACCGATTCGCTGCTGCTCAACGACCGCACCGTCACCTCGTCCGACGACGACACCGAGGAAGAGGCCGAGGCCGCACTGTCCTCCGTGGACTCCGAGTTCGGTCGCACCACCGACCCGGTGCGCATGTACATGCGCGAGATGGGCTCGGTCGAGCTGCTCACCCGCGAGGGCGAGATCGTCATTGCCAAGAAGATCGAGGAAGGCCTGAAGGACATGATGCATGCCATCTCGGCATGCCCGACGACCATCGCCGAGGTGCTGGAGCAGGCCGAAAAGGTCCGCGCCGCCCAGCTGCGGGTCGACGAGATCGTCGACGGCCTGCTCGACCCGGATGCCGACGACGAGGAAATGTCCTTCGGTCCGGCGCGTTCGGATGTCGATGACGATGACGAGGCCTCCGTCGCGGCCATGAACAACGCCAAGCTCGAGGAGCTGAAGGAAGAGGCGCTGTCGCGCTTCGACAGCATCGGCGCGGCCTTCGAGCAGATGCGTCAGGCACTGGAAACCGACGGCTACAAGTCGCCGGCCTACCTGGCTGCCCAGGAGTCGGTGCAGCGACAGCTGATGTCCATCCGCTTCACCGCCAAGGTGGTCGAGAAGCTGTGCGACATGCTGCGTGCCCAGGTCGACGAGGTCCGCACCGTCGAGCGCACCATCCTCGACATCTGCGTCAACCGTGTCGGCATGTCGCGCGAGCACTTCATCAAGAGCTTCCCGGGCAACGAGACCAACCTGGCGTGGGTCGAGAACGAGCTGGCCAGCAATCCGCCGTACGCCGACGTGCTGGCCCGCAGCATCCCCGACATCCAGGATCTGCAGCAGAAGCTCATCGACCTGCAGGTGCGTGTGGTGCTGCCGCTGCCCGACCTGAAGGAAATCAACAAGCGCATGGCCATGGGCGAGATGAAGGCGCGCAAGGCCAAGCGCGAGATGACCGAGGCCAACCTGCGTCTGGTCATCTCCATCGCCAAGAAGTACACCAACCGGGGCCTGCAGTTCCTCGACCTCATCCAGGAAGGCAACGTCGGCCTGATGAAGGCCGTCGACAAGTTCGAGTTCCGGCGCGGCTTCAAGTTCTCCACCTATGCCACCTGGTGGATCCGGCAGGCCATCACCCGTTCCATCGCGGATCAGGCGCGCACCATCCGCATTCCGGTGCACATGATCGAGACCATCAACAAGATGAATCGCATCAGCCGCCAGATCCTGCAGGAAACCGGTGTCGAGCCCGACCCCGCCACCCTGGCCGAGAAGATGGACATGCCGGAGGACAAGATCCGCAAGATCCTCAAGATCGCCAAGGAGCCCATCTCCACGGAGACGCCGATCGGTGACGACGACGACTCACACCTGGGCGACTTCATCGAGGACACCACCACGCTGGCGCCTTCCGACGCCGCGCTGCATGACTCCATGCGCGAGGTCGTCAAGGAAGTGCTGGACTCTCTCACCCCGCGCGAGGCCAAGGTGCTGCGCATGCGCTTCGGCGTAGAGATGAGCACCGACCACACGCTGGAAGAGGTCGGCAAGCAGTTCGACGTGACCCGTGAACGCATCCGCCAGATCGAGGCCAAGGCGCTGCGCAAGCTGCGCCACCCCAGCCGGGCCGACAAGCTCAAGAGCTTCCTCGAAGGCCAGTAAGGCCTGCGCCCGACTCCTGCTCATGGCGGGGCAGGGCGCAGTCACTTGCCAGACCCATCCCCGACAGGGCACTGCCCCTGCCGGGGATTTTTTTGCCTGTTCACGGGACGTACCCGGAGATTCCCGACCGATCCCTCCTTGCGACATGCCCCTTGTCGCAGCGTGCCGATGCCACGCCGGGGTGCGATCCGTCACAGTCCTGCGGCCACCAGTAGACACGCAGCCTCCGCTCGTCCAGCGCACGTTGCCCGCGGGTTGACCCCTCCTTCAGACTTGACGTTGCAGGAAATTCCCGGTTGCCGTCGCAACACGGATTCCTGTCTTCCGTTCAATCGCTAGGGTCTGGAGAGCATGAAATCCTCGCAAGCCTCGGCAGGCTTCACGCTGCAGGAGATGCTGGTCGTCATGGCAATCATGGGCATCGTGGCCGCCATGGCCGTGCCCAGCTTCCGCGACTTCGCCATCCAGCGGTCGATTGCCGCCCAGATCACCGACCTGACTTCGGCCCTGCGCCTGGCCCGCTCCGAGGCACTCAAGCGTGGCCGTGAAGTCTCGCTCTGTCCAACAGACAACGCTTCCGTTGCCAATGGCCGGCCCAAGTGCACCAACTCCAGGGACTGGAAGAAGGGCTACCTGGTGTTCATCGGCAGCATCTACGCCAACGACCAGTACATCCGCGTGCAGCAACCGTACAGCAACGGTGGCAGCATCCTGGCGGACGACGTGGGGGGCATCCGCTTCCGTCCCAATGGCGTGCTGAAGGTGGGGGGCGCCCGAACCTTCACCTTCAAGCCGCCGGTGTCCACCAGTGACCGATCCTACAAGACCCTCGAGAAGAAAGTCTGCGTCAGTTCCACCGGGGTGCTCGCACCATGCTGAATCCTGTCTTCTCCCGCACCTCCCGCCAGGGGGGCTCCAGCCTGATCGAAGTGCTGGTGGCCATCATCGTGCTGTCGGTGGGCATGCTGTCCATGCTCTGGGCCCAGACCAAATCGATGGGCTTCGAGCGCACCGCCGAATTCCGCAACATCGCTGCCCAGATCGCCAGTGAATATGCGGACAGGATCCGTGCCAACCTCAATGTGGACAAGGGGGTGGCCCGCGGTGATCGGGCCAACGCCTATCTCTATACCGCCGGCTACGACCCCACCGTGAACATTCCTCCCTACAGTGGCCCCGACTGCCTGAAGGGAACGGTCATCTGCACGCACTACGACATTGCCCGCTTCGATCAGCAGGAAGTGCGCCGGCAGGCCCGCAACAGCTTGCCGGGTGGTGATCTGTTCGTGATCAAGAACACCAGTGGTGACGCCATCGACATCTGGGTGCTGTGGAAGCAGCCCAATGTGCCTGGCCTGGATGACGACTCGCTGTCTTCCGACCGCTTCTGCCCGCGTAATGTGCAGGGCAACAACCATCGACCGCAATGCCTGCAGCTGGGAGTGAAGCTTTGAACTCGACGAACGGCACCATGCCTCGGCAGCCCCGTCCGCTGGCCTGGCATCCGCCCGGTGGGCATGCCCGCCAGCAGGGCTTCTCGATGATCGAGATGCTCATCTCGGTGGCCATCGGCCTGATGGTCACGGCCACCGTGCTCTATACCGTCAGCGGCTCGGGCATTTCCGGGCGCAAGCAGAACGTGCAGTCCACCATCCATGACCTGGGCAACCTGGCCCTGGTCCAGCTGGCCGACCACCTGCGCATGACCGGCTTCTGGCTGCCATCCTCCGAAGTGATGTCCGAAGACATCTCGATGCATCATGACAGCCCGCTGTTCGGCTGCAGTGGGCCCTTTGCGGACCCGGCGGCAGACTGGAACTCGCTGGCCTGTGGCAATGGCAGTCAGAACGGCAACAACGACTCGGTGGCCCTGCGCTTCCAGGTGCAGCCGGGCGGGCGGAACTGGGACTGCCTGGGCAACGTGGTCTTCAGCCAGAAGATGCACGATGCCAGCCTGACGGCGGCTCCCCTGGTGGCCAGCACCCTGCATGCCCCGCAGGCGCACGCCATCAGCGAGGAAATCGAGGAGCGTCTGTACATCAAGACCTCCGGGACGGCCTCGGGCAACCCCGGGCTGTTCTGCCGCTCCAACATCGCGCCCACCGATGCCCGGATCCCGCGTGAGCAGGTCCTGGCCGACAACGTCGAGCAGCTGCGCATCCGTTACGGCGTCTCGGCCATCAACCCCAATGCACTTGCCACCAACGTGGCCTTCGACGCTCCGGCACTGAGCGGCCGCACCGCCACCTATCGCAGTGCCTCGCAGATGGCGACAGGGTGTCAGCCTGGCTCCATCCAGCCCAATGCCTGGTGTGCGGTGAGTGCCGTGCGCGTGTGCCTGGTGATGCGCAGCGATGACAACGTGAACGACCAGGTCGGCACGCCCTACGTGGATTGTGACGGTGTGGTGCGCACCGTGCAGGATCGTCGACTGCGTCAGGCCTTCACCACCACGGTGGCCATCCGCAACAAGGTCGGGGTGGCCCAATGAAACTCCGTACTGTCTTGCAGGAAAGCACCATGCGCCATTCCTCCATGCAGCGCCCGCTGATGACATCGACCGCCGGGTGGGGCAGGGCATCCACCCCGCAGCAGGGCATCGTCATGGTGATGACGCTGATCCTGCTGACCGTGATGGCCGTAAGTACCGCCGTGGCCGTGCGGCTGTCGCTGACCACCGACATGGTGGGCGCCAACCTGCGTGCCCGCACGCTGGCCTTCCAGGCCGCCGAGGCCGCCTTGCGCTACTGCGAAGAGAAGGTGACCAGCGAGTTCACCTCCCTGCCCATGCTGGTGAACTACCAGAAGGACGAGGAGTGGCTGGATGAGGCCGCCTGGGCCGGTCCGGCCAAGCTCGAGGTGCCGCGCGAGAAGCTTGGCCTGCCCGACAACATCAAGAAGAACCCCCAGTGCCTGTTCCGGTACCTGACCATCGATGACTGGCGCAAGATCGCTCCGCCCGAGCCGGGTACCGTCACGGCGGAGTCGCGTGGTTTCGATGCCGACAGGTTCCTGTTCTTCCGCATCACCGTCCGGGGCTTCAGCCCGGGCTATCAGGACCATGACATCCTCAAGAAGGGCCAGGTCCTGATCGACTACCAGACGGCCAAGGGCGCGGAAGTGCGGCTGCAATCGATGGTGAGAGCAATCAGATGATGGTATTCGTGACACATCCCCCCGTTCCCGGCCCGATGGATGCGCCGGGCGACCTGTCGGCCCGCTGCGGCCGCGAGCCCTGTGCCGGCAACCTCGTGCACCGGGTGGCGTTCCGTGCACAACCGGACGCCGATGAAGGCAGCGTGCAGCTTCCGGTCGTGATGCCGGCGGCCCGGGTCTACAGCACCCGAACGGCAGATCATGTGCGTGGGTTCACCCTCATCGAGGTGCTTATCGCGCTGGCCATCGTCGGCATCCTGTCGGCCATTGCCATTCCGTCCTATTTCTCGTACATCGAGCGGGCCAACCGGGCAGATGCCAAGGCCACGCTGATGGACGCCACCCAGTTCATGCAGCGTTTCTACTCGCTGCACAACTCCTACCGCACACAGCGCGATGGCAGGACGCAGGTCGCACTGCCGGCGGCGCTGCAAAGATCACCAAGAAATGGTACGCCGCTCTATGACATCTCCGTCCAGAGCGACGACAACAGCTATACGCTTCGTGCCGTGCCCCGCAACAAGGCGGATCCGTGCGGTACGCTCACGCTCAACAGCCTGGGGGTGCGTGGCAACGACACCGGGGCCGTGAAGGGCAAGCAGAGGCTTCCGGCAGAGACCTGCTGGCGCTGAACGACACTTTCCGTGGGGAGGTGACCTCATGAACGCAGATCAAACCGGACGTGGCCACTGGGCTGCACAGGCCTGGGCCCGCCGCCATGCCGGGCCCGTGCAGGAAGTCCCCGGCATGCTCGACGGCGATCCGGACGAAGCAGCACTGTGGGTGCAGGGGCTGGCCTCGTTCGAGGAGGATCCCGAGGCCGATGTCCTGCTGGGGCTGTCGGGTCTTCTGGATGTCCCGGCCGGTCAGGACGCGGACTGGCACGACCTGGAAGGCGCCGACGAGCCCGACTGGCACATGGCCGTCTACGACAGCCTGGAAAGCTTCGAGGGCTTCGAGGGCTTCGACGACTACGCACCTGTCCATGGGGATGAAACGGACGATCATCCGGTGGACAAGGGGGTCATCGAGAGCGCTGCCGCAGCACAAACGGACGAGACCTCCTCCGGCTCACTCGTCACCTGATTCTCTTCCCCCATGTCTGCGGGTGGGGGCACCCTTCTGAACATCGTGGCCGCTGGGCCGTGCAGGGATGCACGGTTTGACGGACACGATCCGATCGAAACATGAAACTGATGGAATCCGTGATTTGCCCCCGCCAGGATGGTATGTCGGCAGCTGCCATGCCGCGCCGGATTCCGCGTGCCGTGCGCGCGGCGCTGCTGCTGATGTCGTTCAGCCTGCAGCCGTCGGTGCAGGCCGAGATTTCCCAGCAGTCGCTCATCAGCAAGGATGTGGCGGTGGTTGAACCGAACCTGATGTTCACCCTGGACGACTCGGGTTCGATGGCCTTCAACTACCTGCCCGACACCGACCTGGAACACCACCTGTTCGCCTTCCACCCGGACGAGCCGGACGACTATGCGCCCTACAAATATGAGGGGCTGCTGGCCACGGACGACACCAACATTCTGGCAATCCGTCGGCGTTCGCCGAAGGTGAACACGCTGTACTACGATCCGGACGTGCGCTACGAGCCCTGGGTGGACAGGAACGGTGTACGCATGGCCAATGCTGACCCCAGGGCCGTCATCTACCACGTCAATCATCCCAACGAAAAATTCCGGAACCTCAAGCTCGACATCACGGGTGAGAGGTCGGTGGGTACCCGTTCGGTGTGCGTGAAACCGCAGCCGGAGATCTTCATCACGCACCTTGATCAGCAGCAGCGCTGCACGGGGGACGGCGTCACCAGGACGGTGGTGCCGGCTACCTACTACCTGCCGAAGAATCCGGAATTCAAGCCGGAAAAGGATTGGACCAAGGACAGTGCCAGCAACTACACGCGTGTCTCCATCAAGGACCACCAGTATTTTGATCGGCCCTTCACACGCACCGACTGCCTGATCTCGAAGAAGAACCCCAACGTCCGCGAATGCAGCCAGGCGGAGGAATACCAGAACTTTGCCAACTGGTTCCAGTATCACCGCACGCGGATGCATGTGGCCATTGCCGCCGTGGGCAACGCCTTTGCCACGGCGCTGGGGCCGGATATCCGCGTTGGCTATGGGCGCATCAACCAGGGTGAGAAACGAATCATCGATGGTGAGGAAACCATTGTTATCGAGCGTGGGGTACGGCGCTTCGTCAACAAGAATGCCGCCGCCACCACATTGAATGCAGGTGAAACCGATCGTTCGGACTTTTTCAACTGGCTCAATACGCGGACGGCGAAAGGTGGAACGCCCCTGATGCGGGCAACGAATACCGTCAACAACTACTTCCGGCGAGCCGACGCCATGGGCCCCTGGGCAGCGGAGCCGGGTCGGATGGGCGGGAAGCTGAATCAGCGCCGCAACCATCTGGCGTGCCGTCGTTCCTATCACATCCTGATGACGGATGGGCAGTACACCTTCCCCAAGGAAGATGAAAAATTCCCGGATAGAACCCGAGGGATGCTTCAGAAGGACTTCGCGCTTGAGTCCGACAATGTGGACGGCGAGGAGATCAAGGATGATCGTGCACCGGAAAAGGGCGGGCCGACGCGTGGCAGCTATCAGTACCATCCCCAGGCGCCGTACAAGGGAGTGGCCTACGGGTCGCTGGCCGACTACGCCATGGATGGCTGGAAGAACGATCTGCGTCCGGATCTGAACAACGAGGTCCCCACCTATGAGGGTAACCCTTCATTCTGGCAGAACGTGACCACCTACACGCTGGGCTTCGGTGTGGAAGGCACGCTGTCGTATCCCAACGACCTGCAGAAGATCATCACCGGAGCGCTCTCATGGCCCGCCGAGGTGAAGCCCGGCACGCCCACTGCCATCGACGATCTGTGGCATGCGGCCGTCAACGGCCATGGCAAGTACGTCAACGTGCGCAACAGCGCCGGCTTCATGAGTGAGATGGCCGGCATCCTGGCCGAGATCGCCAGCCGTACCGGAACCTCGGCCGGGGTGGCCGTGGCCTCGCGTGCGTTGCAGGCCAACAACCAGAAATTCGTTCCCTCGTACAAGACCAAGGACTGGACGGGGGACCTGAAGGCTTATGCGGTGGATGCCCACGGCCAGCAGGGAGCGCTGCAATGGAGCGTTCTGGAGCGTCTGCCCAAGCCCATCGACCGGACCATGTACGTGGGGACCGGAAACACCGGCAGCCCGGCTGCTTCGCCCTTTTACTGGGACAGTGCCGAAGACAAACCCGCCCGGCGCATGACGGACAAGGCCAGGCGCGAGCTGATCAAGGGGGCCGGCAAGAAGGAAGAGGACGGCAGTCCACTGGTGCTGTATCTGCGTGGAGACCGTTCCGAATCGGGCAAGAAGTTCCGTACCCAGCTGCAGAATGCCGTCATTGGTCACATCGTCAATTCGCAGCCGGCCTACATCGGCACGGCCATTGACCGCGGCTACCGCTACCTGCCGGCCACCTTCGGCAGTGCCAGGTCGGGCGCCGACAGCTATCGGGACTACGTGGCGCAGAAGGCAGCACGTACCTGCAGCGCGACCATCCAGGGCGGCGCTGCGAAGGTCTGCGGCCCCGCCATGGTGTTCGTGGGCAGCAACGAAGGCTTCCTGCACGGCTTCAATGCCAATCCCGATCCTGTCAAGAATGGTGGTCGCGAGATCTTTGCCTTTGCCCCCTTCGCTTCACTCTCCGAGCTGGGGCGCTCCTCGAAGCCAGACTTCCAGGCTCGCTTCATGATGGACGGCCCGCTGATCGAGCGGGATGCCTTCTGGGGCAACCGCTGGCACAACGTGGTGGTGGCCACGACCGGGGCAGGGCCCAAGGCCGTGTTCGCGCTGGACGTGACCCAGACCGACTTCAATGGTCTGGACCAGGCCGTGCTGTGGGAGCTGAGTGACGTCAATCAGTCGGTCAAGGCCAATGCGGATGCCATCGGCCATGTGCTGCAGGAGCCCGAGGTGGGCGTTCTGGCCGATGGCCGCTGGGTGGTGGTGATCGGCAACGGTTATGAGAGTCGCTCGAAGCGGGCCCAGCTGCTGGTGGTGGAACTGCAGACCGGGCAGGTGATTGCACGACTGGATACGGGCGTGGGCAGCGACAGTCAGCCCAACGGACTGGGAGGCGTGGCCCTGGTGCGTGATGGCAACCAGGTGATCACGGGCGCCTTTGCCGGTGACCTGCGGGGCAACGTCTGGAAGTTCGATCTGGCCAGCTCCCGTCCGTCGGACTGGAAGGTGTCGTATGGCAAGAAGCCGATGTTCACCGCACATGATGGACGGGCCATCACCGCTGCGCCTGTCCTTGTCACCCATCCGCTGGGTGGCGTGATGGTGCTGGTGGGCACGGGCAAGCTCTTCGAGGTGGGTGACAATGAGATCCCGGCCGACTACGATCGGGACAGGGGGCCATTCGATTCACTCTATGGCCTGTGGGATACCGCACGGCTGAGCATCGATCGAAACGGAAACCGCACCTGGGCGGCCGATGACCGCAAGAACGCGGATGGCAGCACCAGCAAGGGCAATGACGGCATTCCCATCAAGCTTGGCACCGTGGTCACCCGCAAGCTGAAGGTGATGCCGGGCCAGACGCTGGTGAAGATCCCGCTGGAAGATTCGGCCAACCGCAACCTGGACTGGATGCGGGACCGGGGCTGGCGCGTGACGCTGAAGGACATGATCACAGTGGGGGGGCAGCGCAACATCGTGACCCCGCAGCTGATGTCCGGTCTGGTGCTGTTCGAGACGATGAGTCCCTGGGTGGATGAGGTCACCGCGGCCTGCAAGCCCCGGATCGACACACCGGGATTTGCCCTGGCGCTGGACCCGCTGTCTGGTCGCATGAGTCCCAAGTCGCTCGTTGACACCAACAACGACAAGCTGGTCGACGGTGGCGATGCGCCGGTGGCGGGCTGGGCGATGGAGAACTGGACGGGGCGTTCGGTGGTCGTGACCCAGCCGCCGGCCAAGCCCTGTGGCGGACTGGCTGACTGCAAGCCGCTGCCTGCCAAGCTGTGTCCGGAAGATTCTCTGGCCAACAGCCTGCAGAACGTGGGCGATGCCATCCAGGTGTGCGTGGGTCTGCCTGCGCCCACACGCTGGTGGTGGCGTGAGCTGTCGGTGCCCGACATCACCTACAACGCTGGTGCGAATCCTGGCCAAGCCCAGCTCACTGTGACAGCACCCTGAGGCCGGGCAGCCGCACCGGCCTACCATCCGTCGATTCGCAGGCGGCGATGATCCCGCCTGCCTTGTCGGAGATCGTGCGTCGAATCATATTGCCGTTTTGATCGAGGAGAACCGTCCAGGGGCATTGGGCTTCTGGCGGGGGCTTCCGGGAAAGGACGACGATGATACGCATGACCGATCCCTGCTGCGGCAGGCCACATGCTGGAAGCAGGGACACGCTCTCGCAGGCGGTCCGTGCCGCCCTGCTGCTGATGTCCTGCGCCCTGGCGCCGCAGGCACACGCTGTCATCTCGCAGGAATCGCTGATCGTCAAGGAACTTCCGGTCGTCGAGCCGAACCTGATGTTCACGCTGGACGATTCGGGGTCGATGTCCTTCAACTTCCTGCCCGATACCGACCTGGACGATCATCTGTTCGCTCTCCATCCGGCCGAGCCCAGGACCGGGTACACGCCCTGGCGCGTTCAGGGACTTCTGGGCACGGGCGACAATGACCTGCTGGCTGCGCGCAAGCGTTCGCCGCAGGTCAACACGCTCTACTATGATCCGGACATTCGCTACGAGCCCTGGGTGGACGGAACGGGGGTCAGGATGCCGAATGCAGACCCCCGGAAGGTGAAGTATCACCTCGGGCATTCGGAGGAGCCGATCGCTGCGCTTACCATGGACATCACGGGACTCCAGCCCGTCCATCAGCCCGGGATGGAGAAACCGTATGAGGGTACCTGCGTCAGGCCGCAGCTTGAGCCCAAAGGGGGGCTGGACTGTAGTGTGGTGGACCGCAGCGTCACCATGATCGCGCCGGCCACGTACTATCTGCTCAAGAACCCCGACAACAAGCCGCCCGTGAGGTGGACGCTGGGCGACTTCCAGTCGTCGAAAGACAGCGCCAGCAACTACCAGCGCGTCTCCATCATGGACCACAAGGAGTTCGTGCGGGCCAACACGCGTACTGACTGCAAGGTGACCAGTCCTGGTGCCAGCACCCGTACCTGCACGCAGGCGGAGGAATACCAGAACTTTGCCAACTGGTTCCAGTATCACCGCACGCGGATGCACGTGGCCATTGCCGCCGTGGGCAACGCTTTTGCCACGGCCTTGGGCAAGGACATCCGGGTGGGTTACGGACGCATCAACAAGAGCGCCAAAAGTGTTGTCGATGATGCCCCCACCAGTATTGTCGAACGTGGGGTTCGCCGTTTCGAAGGTGAAGACCGGAGTGCCTTCTTTAAATGGCTGAGCCAGCGTACTGCCAAGGGCGGTACACCGCTGATGAGTGCCCTGGAGACGGTGAACAAGTACTTCGAGCGCAGAGACTACACGGGGCCCTGGGCAAAAACGCCTGGGAAGCAGACAGGTGAAGAGCATCTGGCGTGCCGGCGCTCCTATCACATCCTGATGACGGACGGCCAGTACACGTTCTACAACGATTCTCCGGAGAACTATACGACCGAGTCCGACAACACGCCGGGCGAAGAGATCGTCGATGATCGGCCGGGCAGCAGTCAGGGCAAGGTCCATTCGACGTATCAGTACCAGCCCGTTCGCCCCTTCATGAGTGCTACTCGGGGTACGCTGGCCGACTATGCGATGGACGCCTGGAAACGTGACCTGCGTCCGGATCTGAAAAATCTGGTCACACCCTATGATGGAAACCCGTCGTTCTGGCAGAACGTCACCACCTACACGCTGGGGTTCGGCGTGGAAGGGAACATCCCCTATCCGGACGGGTTGAAGGGCATCATGGACGGCACGCGGGAGTGGCCGAGCAGGGTCGAGGCCGAAAGTCCCTCGGCCGTCGATGACCTCTGGCACGCTGCCATCAACGGCCACGGCAAGTACGTCAACGTGCGCAACAGCAGCGGCTTCCTGACGGAAATGGCGGGCATCCTGGCAGACATCTCCAGCCGCACCGGCAGCACGTCGGGCGTGGCTGTCGCCTCGCGGGCGCTGCAGGCCAACAACCAGAAGTTCGTACCGTCGTTCAAGACGAAGGACTGGACCGGTGACCTGACGGCCTATGCCGTGGATGCCGCCGGCAACCAGGGCGCTCGCCAATGGAGCGTGCTGGACCATCTGCCCAAGCCTGTCGACCGGCGCATGTACGTGGGTACCGGCGCCAGGTCGGGTGCGGCCTCTTCGGCGTTCTTCTGGGACACGATGAGCCCGGACGCGAAGAAGGCGCTGCGCGACGGCGCGCTCAAGGGGGAGGGTGACGGCAGCAAGCTGGTGATGTATCTGCGCGGGGACCGGACCGAGTCCGGCAAGGCATTCCGTGAGCAGCTGCAGAGCGCCGTCATCGGCCACATCATCAATTCCCAGCCGGTCTACATCGGTGCCCCTGTCGATCGGGGCTACCGCTACCTGCCGGCGACCTTCGGCAACACCCCGTCGGGTGCAAAGAGCTACACCACCTATGTGGCGCAGAAGGTGGCGCGCAGTTGCAGCACGACCCTCCAGGAGGGCGCCGCGAAGGTCTGTGGCCCCACGATGGTTTTCGTGGGCAGCAACGAGGGCTTCCTGCACGGCTTCAATGCCAACCCTGATCCGGCCAAGGACGGAGGTCGCGAGATCTTTGCCTTCGCGCCCTACGCATCGCTGTCGCAGCTGGGGGCCTCGTCCAGGTCCGGGTTCAAGGCCCGTTTCATGATGGACGGCCCGCTGATCGAGCGGGATGCCTACTGGGGCGGCAAGTGGCGAAATGTGGTGGTGGGCACCACCGGGGCAGGGCCGAAGGCGATGTTCGCCATGGATGTGACGAACACCGACTTCAACGGGCTGAAGGATTCCGTGCTGTGGGAGCTGAGCGACGCCAACCAGACGGTGCAGGCCCACGGTGATGCCATCGGTCACGTGCTGCAGGAACCGGAAGTGGGCGTGCTGGCCGACGGACGATGGGTGGTGGTGACGGGCAACGGCTACGAGAGCCGCTCCCGACGTGCCCAGCTGCTGGTGATCGAGCTGTCGACAGGCAATGTTCTGGCACGGCTGGACACGGGCGTGGGCAGCAATGCCCAGCCCAACGGCCTGGGCGGTGTGACGCTGGTGCGCGATGGCAATCAGGTCATCACGGCGGCCTATGCAGGCGACCTGCGTGGCAATCTCTGGAAGTTTGATCTGGCTAGCGGGACTGCGTCGGACTGGAAGGTGTCCTACGGCCGGAAACCGATGTTCACGACGGACGACGAGCGCCCGATCACGGCGCCGCCGACGACCGTCACGCACCCGCTGGGCGGGGTGATGGTGCTGGTGGGCACCGGAAAGCTCTTCGAGGTGGGAGACAACAAGCGTCCCGATACCGCTCGAGGGCAGGTACTTCCGATCGAATCGATCTACGGGCTGTGGGACTACACCCGGTTGGTTTCCGATGAGAAGGGAAAGCGCGCCTGGGTGGATGGCCGCCAGAAAGACAAGGATGGCGTGCCATTGCCCGTTCGACGGTGAAGACACGCAAGCTGAATGTCATCGGAAGCCGTTATCTGGCGCAGACGCCTTTCGACGACAAGGCCAACGGGATCCTGGACTGGCGCAAGGACAGCGGCTGGCGCATTCGCCTGGTGGACATGATTGCGCTGGGCGGTCAGCGCAACATCATTGCGCCGCAGCTGATGTCCGGCCTGGCGCTTTTCGAGACCATGAGTCCCTTCGTGGATGAAGCGCTGGGGGCCTGCCTGGCCAATGTGAACACGCCGGGCTTCTCGCTGGTGGTGGATCCGCTCTCGGGACTGATGAGCCCCAAGTCACTGATCGATACCAACCGGGACCGCAAGATCAACGAGGCAGACCTTCAGGTGGCGGGGTGGAGCGTGGAGAACTGGACCGGACGGTCGGTGATTCTGGCAGAGAAGCCTCCCAAGCCCTGCGAGGGCGCGGCTTGCAAGAGCCAGGTCCAGACGGCATCGGTCTGCCCGCCCGATTCTCTGGCCAGCAGCCTGCAGAACGTGGGTGATGGAAAGCCGGTCTGTGTGGGCGTGCCGTCGCCCACCCGCTGGTGGTGGCGCGAGCTGGCCATTCCGGACATTACCTACAACCCGGGGGCCTTGCCCACGGCGGCGGGCAAGTGATTCGGTCATGGCCCATAAGGAGACCCATGAAGATGAATGAGCAGGATGCTGTTTGGGGCGTTGCACGGAAAAGGCATCGGATGCGGTCGGCTGCACGCCTGACGCAGGGGGTGAGGCTTGCCCTGGCGCTGATGGCAGGTGCGACCAGCGTTCTGGCACATGCCGAGATGGCCCAGCACTCGCTGATCATCGCCGATCCTCCGGCGGTCGAGCCCAACGTGATGTTCACGCTGGATGACTCGGGCTCGATGCTGCTCAATTACCTGCCGGACACTGACCTGTATTTCCAGCTGTACGCCATTCACCCGGGTGAGCCGGCCCAGGTGGGGTACTACGACGTGAAGGGGGCGCTGCCCTCGGGGTATTACTCGCTGGCCGCGCGCCGCCGTTCGCCGGACGTGAACCTGCTTTACTACGATCCGCGGGTTCTGTACCTGCCGTGGATGAAGGCCGATGGAACGCGTGAGCCCAAGGCAAGCCCCGAGGCTGCGTACTATTTCTACGGGCACAGCACGGTGACGGTGAATCTGCGCGGCACCTACTGGCTGCAGGCAAATGACCACAAGGTCTGCGTGAGGGCTGCCACGCGGTGGGACTATCCCTGTGAACAGGATCCCAGTATCGCCGCTGTCAAGCCAGCCACGTATTTCCTCTTCAAGGACCGTGAAAGGCTCACGCGCGAGGGCATCACGCCCCAGGAGCGGGAGCAGCTGATCAGCGACATCAGGAACTACACACGCGTTTCCATTTCGGAGGCGGCCTCCTTCGAGATCAATTCCGACGAGCGCACGGACTGCATGAAGGCGGCCAACGGTGTGCGGACCTGCACGCAGGAGCAGGAATACCAGAACTTTGCCAACTGGTACCAGTACCATCGCTTCCGTCACCTGCTGGCCGTGGGCGCGGTCAGCGAGGCCTTCGCACGCCAGGTGGGCAGCGACGTGCGTGTGGGCTATGGGCGAATCAACAAGGGCTCCACCTCCGTCGATGGCCGTGACACGGGCGTGGTGGAGCGTGGCATGCGCCGTTTCCAGGGAGCCGACAAGGAGAGCTTCTTCAACTGGTTGCAGAGGGGGGTGCACCCTTCGGGCGAGACGCCATTGCTGGGGGCCTCGATCTCGGTGGGCGATTATTTTTCACGCGATGACATGGATGGGCCCTGGGCGGATCAGGGGCCGGACGGGCGCAAGCGCATGCTGAGCTGCCGCCGCTCCTACCATATCCTGATGACGGACGGTCAGTACAACGACCCCAATACGAAAAAGTTCGACAACCACGCAGGCATCGAGGATGCTGATGGAACGCCAGGGCCTGTCATTCCGGCTTCGGGCCGCAATGCGCAGTATCAGTATCTCCCCGGCGATGCCAGGAACAAGCTCTATCCCAGCCCGGCGAAGAAGACACTGGCAGACATTGCCATGTACTACTGGAACCGTGACCTGTTGCCGCAGCTGCCGAACAATGTGCCGGTCGATGGTGACAGTCCATCCTTCTGGCAGAACGTGACGATGTATACGCTGGGCTTTGGCGTGGATGGCAGCCTGCCGGCCGGGACGCCGGAGATCCAGACGAGAACGCTGGAGCGGTTGGCCAGCAGTGAGCTGAAATGGCCGGCAACGATCAACGAGGAGTCGCCGGAGGCCATTGATGATCTCTGGCATGCGGCCGTCAATGGCCATGGCCGCTACGTGAACGTCAAGAACAGCACGAGCTTTCTGGCTTCGATGCGCAAGATCCTGGCCGAGATCGTCAATCGCAACGGTTCGACGGCCGGTGTGGCGGTGAACAGTCGCGCCTTGCAGGCCAACAACCAGAAGTTCGTGCCGTCCTTCATGACGCGCAGCCAGACCGGCAACCTGATGGCCTATGCGCTCGACAGCAAGGGTGAGCAGGGCGCACCGCAATGGAGTGCGACCGACAAGCTGCCGCACTGGAGCTGGCGCCGTGCCATCGTGGGCAACGGCAACTCCTCGGGCCAGCGGGCCAGCAAGCTCTACTGGAGTTCTGACCGGCCCAACGATCTGCCGACGTCCGTCAAGACCATGCTGCTGGATACGCTGGGCATCGCACGCAATCAGCATGCCGGCAATGAGGCCGTGGCCCGCGGGCGCCAGCTGGTGGCCTACCTGCTGGGTGACGGCAACTATGAGACCACCCTGTTCAGGGCGCGTCGTGGTGTGCTGGGGCAGATCATCAACTCCACGCCGGTCTTCATCGGAGCGGCCACCAATCAGGGCTATGCCTCGCTGCCCGCCGAGCTGGGGGGCAAGCGTTCTGGCAGCAGCACCTACCGGGCCTACCTGAAGGGAACCAAGGGGAGGCAGAACAATGGGGACAAGCTGGTGGTGGTCGGCGCCAACGACGGTTTCGTGCATGCCTTCCGGGCCAGTGACGGGGTGGAGCGCTTTGCCTATGCTCCCTACGTGGTGCTGAAGGAAATGGCTCGGCTGGCCGACAAGCGGCAGACCGGACAGCGGCTGCTGATGGACGGACCGCTGGTGGAAGCCGATGCCCATCTGGGGGGACGATGGCAGAACGTGGTGGTGGGCAGCACGGGCGCCGGTCCGAAGGCGGTGTTTGCGCTGAACATGACGGGCACGGCGGATGCCGATCTGGCCCCGAAGGCGCTGATGTGGGAGCTGGATGCCAGCCGGGACCGCGAGCTGGGCCATGTGCTGGCCGCGCCCGAAGTGGGCGTCCTGCGCGACGGCACCTGGGTGGCGGTTTTCGGTAATGGCTATGAAAGCGAATCGGGACGTGCCCAGCTCTTTGTGGTTGATCTGGCCACGGGGGAGGTGCTCAAGCGGCTGGATACCGGGGTGGGATCGAAGACCGATCGCAACGGCCTGGGGGGCGTGAAGCTGCAGCGCGACGGCAATCAGGTGATCACCGCCGCGCTGGCGGGGGACCTGAAGGGCAACATGTGGAAGTTCGATCTGGCCTCCGGGGACCGCAGCAAGTGGAAGGTGGCCTTCGACCGCCGTCCGCTGTTCAGGACCCAGGATGGGCGTCCGTTCACAGCCGCCCCGGTGCTGGTGCCACACCCGCGCGGTGGCACGATGGTGCTGGCCGGAACAGGCAAGCTCTTCGAGCCTGGCGACGAGCGCTCGCGGGCGCAGGAGTCGCTCTACGGTCTGTGGGATCAGTCGACGATGGTGCAGGACATGGAGGGCGAGGGGGCCAATCGACGGCAGGTGGGCTGGAAGTGGCGCGAAGGGGATCCGGTCGAGGCCAGGTTCCTGGTGACGCGGCGTCAGACCGTGTCAGCCGATGGCCGTCTGGCCTACGAGAGCGATCCCGGCAAGACGCTGAACTGGGCGTTGCATCGGGGCTGGCAGATCCCGATGGACATGATGCGCAACAAGGGGCTGCGCCTCATTGCGGCGCCGCAGATGGTCTCGGGCATGGCGCTGTTCGAGACCATGACGCCCGTGGTGGAGGTGGATTATGCCAGGAACCCCTGCGCTGAGCAGGTGAACGTGCCGGGCTTCAGCACCTTCGTCGAACCGATCACGGGCGGGATGGCGACCAAGCAGGTCATCGACACCAATCATGATGGAGCGATCGACAACCGCGACCGGATCGTGTCGAGCTGGAGCGTGGAGAACTGGACCGGCCGTTCGGTGGTCCTGAACGAGGAGCCTCCCAAGCCTTGCAGCACAGCGCCGTGCACACAGCAGCCGCAGAAGAACCTGTGTCCGGAAGGATCCCTCACCAGTGTGGCCATGACGGTGGAGAGTCGCCAGGTGCTGTGTGTGGATGTCCCGAAACCCACCCGCTGGTGGTGGCGCGAGCTGTCCGTACCTGACATCACCTACAACGCAGGTGCCACGCCGACGGCGACTGTTGGAGGGCCTACCCGGGGAGCACTGGCCGGTGATGGTGCCCCGGGCGCCACGAAGGGGGGGGCCCCCCGCTTCTGAACCGGCGTATCGCCACCGCGCGGCCCGCTTTGCGGAGCAGGGAACGCGAGGTGGCGGTACGTTCCGCGACCGCCTGTCACGGTCTGCACGGCGACAGTCTGCAACGACTTGCCCGCGGTCGGCGTCATGAAGATAGTGCCCGGATCATCAGGAAGTCCGTGCGATTCCGACAATGCGCGGCAGGTATTCCGGAGAGATCTTCATGGCAGTGAATGGCAGCAAGGCAGGTCGGCACCCTGGTGTCGAACATTGTCCCGGCATCCAGGCCGGGGCAGGGAAGGCAGTTCGCCTGGCCCTGTTTCTGATGGCCTGTGCCGGCGTGGGGACCGCGCAGGCCGAGATCGCACAGCACTCGCTGATCGTGGCCACGCCCCCGGTGGTGGAGCCCAACGTGATGTTCACGCTGGATGACTCGGGCTCGATGCTGTTCAACTATTTGCCCGATACGGATCTCCCCTACCAGATCTATGCCATCCACCCCCAGGAGCCGGCAAAGATCGCCTATTTCGGGATTGCAGGCCTGCTGGATTCACGCGATGGAAACATCCTGTCGGCGCGTCGGCGTTCTTCGGATGTGAACCTGCTGTATTACAACCCGAAGGTGCGCTACATGCCGTGGATGAATGCCGACGGCACCCGTGAGCCGGACGCAGATCCGGGGGCAGTGCACTATTTCTACAAGCATGCAGGTGACAAGACGCTGAACCTGAGAGGTCTGCAGCCTGTCGCCGGGAGCGCACATCAGGTCTGTGCAGCTTCCGTTCAGCGGGGTGCGAAGTGCGTACCCTTTGCCCGGGGACAGGCGCCTGCCCAGGTGAAGCCGGCCACCTACTATGTGCTGACGGGGGTGAACCGGAATGACCCGGCCAGCTATCGGCGCGTGTCGATCGCCGATCATCAGGAATTCGACATCGAGACCACCGACCGGACCGAGTGCCGGCAGAAGTCTCCCGGTGTGCGTACCTGCACCCAGGAGCAGGAATACAAGAACTTCGCCAACTGGTTCCAGTATCACCGCTTCCGCTACCTGCTGGCCGTGGGGGCAGTGGGAGAGGCCTTCGCCCGTCAGCTGGGGGGTGATGTCCGTGTGGGCTATGGCCGGATCAACAAGGGGGAAGGGCAGGTTGACGGAATCGCCACCCGGGTTGTCGAGCGGGGCGTGCGCCGGTTCGATGGCCAGGACAAGACGGCGTTCTTCAGCTGGCTGCAGTCGGTGAACCCCTCCGGCAGCACCCCGTTGCTGGGGGCCTCCATTGCTGTGGGCGAGTACTTCAAGCGTGACGGGGCACAGGGGCCCTGGTCGGACACGGACAGGAAGGGGCAGACGCGTCAGCTGAGCTGCCGTCGCTCCTATCACATCCTGATGACCGACGGGCAGTACAACGATCAGGAAAACACGCAGATCGACCGGATCCCCGGCATGAGCAATGCCGACAATGAGCTGGGTCCGGTGATTCCGGCATCTGGCAAGAATCGTGCCTTCCGTTACGATCCGAACGACCCGAGCAACGTGCTCTATCGCAGCGCCACGGGACGCACGCTGGCCGACGTGGCCATGTATTACTGGAATCGGGACCTGATGCCCAATCTGGCGAACAACGTTCCGGTGGATGCCGACAATCCGTCGTTCTGGCAGAACGTGACGATGTACACGCTGAGCTTCGGTGCGGACGGCACGCTGCCGGCCTCGACGCCGGAAGCGCAGGCCAGCACGCTGCAGGAAATCGTCAGGGGCAGGCGCTCCTGGCCCGCCGTCGTGAAGAAGGAGTCGGACGAGGCGGTGGATGACCTGTGGCATGCCGCCGTCAACGGTCGTGGCCGCTATCTGAACGTCAAGAACAGTACGGAGTTTCTGGCGTCGATGCGCCAGATCCTGGCCGAGATTGTCAACCGGGCGGGTTCGACCGCTGGGGTGTCGGTCAGCAACCGGGCGCTCCAGACCACCAATCAGAAGTTCGTGCCGTCGTTCATGACGCGGGACCGGACGGGCAACCTGCAGGCCTTCGCGCTGGGCGTTGACGGCCGGGAAGGCAATCTGCAGTGGAGTGCGGCCGAGAAGATGCCGCACTGGAGCCGCCGTCGCGCCATCGTCGGCAACGGCAGCACCACGGGGGTGCGTGCCAGCAACTTCTTCTGGAGTGTGGAGCGCAACGACGAATTGCCACAGACGCTGAAGCAGGCGCTGCTCGATGCTGGTGGTGCACCCGGTCAGGGCGCGCAGCGCGAGGTCTGGGGGCGGCAGCTGGTGGCCTATCTGCTGGGTGACGGCAACTACGAGACCACGCTGTTCCGGCCTCGCCGCAACGTGCTGGGCCAGATCGTCAACTCGGCACCGGTCTTCATCGGGGCCGCCACCAATCAGGGCTATGCAACCTTGCCGGAGCGTGTGGGCAGCGGAGGCCAGACGAAGGATTCCGGGGCCCGTTCCTACCGTGCCTACCTGAAGGAGCAGAAGGGGGCGGCATCGCGCCAGAAGCTGGTGATGGTGGGGTCCAACGAGGGCTTCGTGCATGCCTTCCGCGCCAGTGACGGGGTGGAGAGCTTTGCCTATGCGCCGAACGTGGTGATGAAGGAAATGGCCCGGCTGGCCAATCGGAACAATCAGGAGCAGCGCTTCCTGATGGATGGCCCGCTGGTGGAGGCCGACGCGCACCTGGATGGCAAGTGGCAGAACGTGGTGGTGGGTACCACGGGTGCCGGTCCGAAGGCGGTGTTTGCGCTGAACATGACGCGCACGGCCGATGCCGATCTCGGGACAAAGACGCTGATGTGGGAGCTGGACGAGAGCCATGCTGCCGAGCTGGGCCATGTGCTGGCCGCACCCGAGGTGGGGATGCTGCGTGATGGCACGTGGGTGGCCATCTTCGGCAACGGGTACGAGAGCAAGTCCCGTCGTGCCCAGCTCTTCGTGGTGGAGCTGGCGACCGGCAAGGTGCTGAAGACGCTGGATACAGGGCGGGGTTCGATGGCCGAACCCAACGGTCTGGGTGGGATCAAGCTGCTGCGTGACGGCAACCAGGTGATCACCGCCGCCTATGCCGGCGACCTGCATGGCAACGTCTGGAAGTTCGACCTGGCTTCGGAGCGTGCCGCTGAATGGAAGGTGTCGCTGGGCGGTCGTCCGCTGTTCACCACGGCGGATCGGCGACCGGTGACGGCAGCGCCCGCACTGGTGCCGCATCCGCGGGGCGGCACGATGGTGCTGATCGGTACCGGCAAGCTCTTCGAGACGGGCGACGAGAAATCCCGGGCACTGGAGTCCTACTACGGCCTGTGGGACAACGGCACGCTGGTGCAGAAGCAGGCGCAGGCCGGCGGGACCGTGCAGGCCGCGGGCTGGCAGTGGCGTGAAGGCGAACCGATTGCCTTGACGACGCTGGTGCGCCGCAACCAGACGCTCACCCAGAACGGCAAGCTGGCCTACGAGACCGATCCCACCAAGGTGCTGAACTGGGCCACACACCGGGGCTGGCACATCCCGCTGAACATGATGAGCAATCGTGGGCTGCGGACCATCGCGCCGCCGCAGATGGTCTCGGGCATGGCGCTGTTCGAGGCGATGACGCCGGTGGTGGAGGTGGACTACGTCAGCAATCCCTGCGCGGAGCTGGTGAACGTGCCGGGCTTCAGCACCTTCGTCGAGCCGATCACGGGCGGCATGGCCACCAAGCAGATCATCGACACGAACAATGACGGCAAGATCGACAGCCGCGACATGGTCGTGTCGAGCTGGGGGGTGGACAACTGGACGGGGCGTTCGGCGGTGCTGAACGAGGAACCGGCCAGACCGTGTGCCGATGCCAACTGCACGCAGGCGCCGCGGCCGGGGCTGTGCCCGGAAGGCACGCTGACCAGTGTGGCGCTGACGGCCGACAGCCGGCAGGTACTGTGCGTGAGCATCCCCGGACCGAATCGCTGGTGGTGGCGCGAGCTGGCCGTGCCCGATGTGACCTATAACGCCGGGGCCACGCCGACAGCCGTGCCGACGGGCACGGTGCCGAGCGCAGCCAAGGGGGGCAGCCCTCGTCCCTGATCAGGGCTGCCGGTTGGTGAAGGTGTCGCAGCGCTGTACCGAGCCGGTTTCGTTGCCGATGCGGAACCAGGCCTGGCGCTGCTGCGAGCTGCCGTGGGTGAAGCTTTCCTGGTTGACGGAGCTGCCGGCGCGACGCTGGAGGGCATCGTCGCCCACGGCTGCCGCGGCGTTGATGGCTTCGGCGATGTCGCCGGCATCGAACCAGCGACGCGCCTGCTGTGAATGGTTGGCCCAGATGCCGGCATAGCAGTCAGCCTGCAGCTCCAGCCTGACCGACAGGGCGTTGTAGCTGCGCTGGTCCATGCGCCTGCGGGCTTCTTCCACCTGCTGCAGCGTGCCGGTGAGGTTCTGCACGTGGTGGCCCACCTCGTGGGCGATGACATAGGCTTGGGCCGTGTCGCCGGCAGCGCCCAGCTGGTCCTGCAGCACCCGGTAGAAGGCCAGGTCGATGTAGATCTTGCGGTCGCCCGGGCAGTAGAAGGGGCCCGCCCCGGTGACACCCACGCCGCAGGCCGTCTGGGTACGGCCGGAAAACAGCACGAGACCCGGTGGCGTGTAGCGGGCGCCATTGGCTGCGAAGATCTTCGTCCAGACATCCTCGGTGCTGGCCAGCACCACGGAGACGAAGCGCTTGCCGGTGTCGTTCTGCCCGCTCACCTGCTGGGACTGGGTGGTGGTGGGCGCCAGCGACTGCCCGGTGCCGATGTCACCGCCGGCCAGCAGACCCAATAAAGTAAGGGGGTTGATTCCCAGCAGCCACCCGCCAATGAGGATGACCGCAACCGTGCCCAGACTGAGGCGGCCACCCCCCACGCTGAAGGGCAGGCCCCCGCCACCGCCGCTCTGGCCGCGGCGATCCTCGATGTTGCTGCTTTCGCGTTCGTTCTCCCAGCGCATGGCAGATCCCGTGCAGTTTCGTCACGGCGATGATAATCGGGACGCGGTGTTGCAACTGGTTGCGTAAGTTGCCAAACCTCACGATTTGTTCTGTAATGCAGACCAACAGGGCGGCGCACGATGCCGTCCGTGGCTTCCAGGGGGTCCGCATGGCTATTGGGTTTCATTCGGCATGACGATTCGCTGCGACCGGATCTGCCTGCGGGATGGAGGCAGGGACATCCTGCGCGCGCTGTCGCTGGACATCCCCTTCGGGGGGCCGCTGTCCATCGTGGGGCCTGCCGGAGCAGGCAAGTCTGCGCTGTTTCGGGTGCTGGCCGGGCAGTTGCGCCCCTATGCCGGTCGCCTGCAGGTGCATGGCCGTGAAGTGGCGCTTGACGGCAGCCGCAACAGCCAGGTGGCGCTGGTGGATGCGCGCAGCACCAACTATCCGGGCTTCACGGTCTGGGAGAACATCGCGGTCCCGCTGCGCATGGCGCGCAGCAAGCTGCTGGAAGAACAGGTCATCACGCTGGCCCATGCCGTGGGGCTGGGCGACTGCCTGTCGCTGATGCCGGCGGATCTGTCGTTGGTGGGGCAGCGTCGCCTGGCGCTGGCGCGCGCCCTGGCCAGCCGGCCGGCACTGCTCCTGCTGGATGATCCGCTGGCAGGACTGCCGGATGTCGAGGCCATCCACATGCTGGAGGACCTGCCCGCCATCTGCACCACGGCGTGGCAGCAGGGCATGGCGGTGGCCGTCGCCACCCGCAGCAGCCAGGTTGCCCTGGCCCTGGGTGGCGCTACGGCCGTGGTGGCGCAAGGACGCCTTCAGCAGCAGGAGGTCCGGGCCATCGACGTCCTGCTGCATCCGGTATCGCTGAACGTGGCGCGGGTCTTCGGCGATCCGCCGATCAACCTGCTGCGGGCCACGCTGGTGGACCATTCCGTGCAGATCGAGCAGGGACCCGCCATGGCACTCATGGCGCCACTCAATGTCGAGGACCCGGCGCTCCTGGTAGGAATCCGCCCCGAGGATCTGCGGCTGGCCGGTTCGGCTGGCGATCTGGCCTTTCCGGCGCGGGTCGAGCGGGTGGAATGCGGTCTTGCGGGCACGCGCATCGAATGTCGGGCCCGGGTGGGGGCGCTGACGGCCCTGGTACCGTCGCTGCTGCGCCCGGCACTGGGCGAGACGGTGGTGCTTCATGCCGATCCGGGCGCCCTCTACCTGTTCGACGGGGCCGGTGCCCTGGTGCAGCAGGTGGAGCGGGCTGCCGAACGGGCGCAACGCAGGCCCCAGGTGGTGCCGGTGCCGCCGGACATGCCGGTGACCGAGGCTGCACCGACGATTTTCGCGCTGCGATGAAGGCGGGGAGGGCATAGCGCCAAATGGCTTTTCTGCGGGTTTCTTCGCTGGATGTCAGTGCATCGCGCCGGCCTTCCTGGCTGGGCGGGCGGCCGGGGCCGTCGCTGACCGACATCGACCTGATGCTGGAGGAAGGCAGTCTGTGCACGGTGTTCGGGCCGGCCGGGGCCGGCAAGTCGCTGCTGCTGCAGACACTGGCGGGCCTGCACAGGCCGCGTCGCGGCCAGGTGGTGCTGGATGGCGTGGACGTGACCCGCCTGCCGGTGGGACGCCGACGCACGGCGCTGGTGCCGGCCGTGCCGGTGGTCTACCCGGCGCTGACGGTCGAGGAGAACCTGGCCTGGCCGCTGCGCCGGCAGCGGCTCTCGCCCGAGCAGCTGCGTCGCCAGGTGACCGAGATGGCTTCGCTGCTTGGGGTGCTGGACGTGCTGCATGTGCGCGCCGGCCAGCTGGCTCCGGCCACGGCGCAGCGTGTGGCCATCGGCCGCGCCCTGATCCGCGAGGATCTGGGCCTTCTGCTGCTGGATGATGCGCTGCAGGTGCTGGATGCCGAGGGGCGCCGCCGGATGGTGGGGTGCCTGCGGCAGGTGCAGCGCAGCCGGCGCATGTGCATTCTCATCAGCACCCGGGGCCAGCCCGATGTGATGGGGCTGGGTGACGAGTGGCTGATGCTGGATCAGGGCCGGATCCTGCAGCAGGGCAGGCCGGCCGAGTTCGTGCAGTATCCGCGCACCATGGCGGTGGCCAGCCGGCTGGGCGGCAGCGGACTGAACGTGCTGCCCTGCCGCTCGGACGGGGGCGTGGCTCATTTTGCCGGCGTGCCGCTCTTGCCGCCATCGCCTCCCCAGCTGGATTTGTGGCTGGCCGAGCTGCAGGGGCAGTCGCCCAAGTCCAGCATCGAGATGGCGATCCGGGCCGAGCACGTGGTGCTGGGCCGGCCAGGGCAGGAGGGCTGCATCGAGGCGCTGCTGACCCATGTTGAGGACGATGGCACCTGGATGCAGCTGCATGGGGTGCTGCCCGGTACCGAGATTCCGCTGTGTGCGCGGGTGATGGTCGACACGCCGGCGGCCTACGACCTGGCAGTGCTGTCAGGTAGCGCGGTGGCCGGCCGACGCGAGAAACTGCAGATCATCAACCGGCACAGTCTTTTCTTTGTGGACGGGAGGCTGGTGCAGTGAGGACGAGGGCATGAGCGCATTGCATCGAGAGCGCTGGTTTCCGGCCTGGCTGGTGCTGCCGGGCTCGCTGACGCTGATGCTGCTGTGGTTGCTGCCGCTGGCGGTGCTGGTGCAGCTCACGCTGGGCGTGTCGTCGGGAACGCTGGGCCGGTTCTGGCACATGCTGGTCGTCCTGGCGCATGACCCCGTGGTGCAGCAGGGGCTGCTGGCGCAGACGCTGCGCGTGATGCTGATGGTGGTGCTGGAGGCCGTGCTGGGACTGTTGCTGGCGCGGATGCTGCCCCTGCGGGGGTGGGCTGCCGGCTGGTGGTGCACCCTGCTGGGCGTGATGCTGTTCACCCCGCTCATCATTTCCGTGATGGGCTGGAAGGTGCTGTTCCTGCCTGAACTGGCGTTGCCGGCCTGGTGCGTGCCAGGGCTGGCCGAGTGCGTGCCCGGAGCACTGCCGCCCCTGGCACGGTCCTTGATCATGCTGCTGCGTGACTTGTGGCAGTGGACGCCGCTCTTTGCACTGCTGTGCCTGGCGCGCTTGCGCCATATCCAGCGTGTCCAGTATCAGTCGGTGCTGTTCGATGGCGGTTCGGGCTGGACCGCTTTCCGACTGCTGGAATGGCCCTGGCTGCGGGGGGCACTGACCTTGGGTGTCTTCTACCGGCTGATGGTGGGCGCGTTCATCGATGTCGATTTCTTCCGGTATCTGGCAGGGGCCGGGGATGGGGCACTGGCCCGGATGGCCGAATCGCAGGACTGGTTCGGCGGTGTGTCCAGCAGCGTGCCGGGCGCGGCCCCGATGTCGTGGCTGCTGCCGGGGCTCATGTCCTTCACCGATCGGCTGTCCGACATCTCGATCCATGACCTGACCACATGCCTGACGTTGCTGCAGGCCATGCTGGTGCTGCCGATGTTGGTCACCATCCTGTGGCTGATCGGGCGCGGACGCTGCGGGCTGTCCATCGGTGGGACCCAGCAGGC
>CAUVLK010000002.1:0-30756 GCA_963552635.1 uncultured Lautropia sp.
AGTTCTGTTCCCTGTTGTGACCGGGCCCGCCATTGTCAGGCCCGGCGTGGATGAATCATGCGTGCTTCCATTTTAATCACTCCGCCGGCCCTCCTGCTGGCCGGCGCCTGCCTGCTGGCCGGCTGTGGCCAGAAGGGCCCCCTGTATCTGCCGCCCGAACCCGTCATCGAGCAGGCCACCCCGGCCGTGACGATGCCCTCCCGCCAGGAAGACTCCGAGGCCACTCAAGGCACGGATGCCGCCACCTCCCCCCGGAAAGGAAACCGCGAATGAGCGCGACCGACGCGACCTTCAATACCCCCGACGGCTGGCTGTCGCGCAATGCCCAGGGCGAGCTGCTGGCGGGTGGTCTCAGTCTGCTGGCACTGGCCGGCGAATACGGCACGCCCCTCTACGTCTACAGCCGGCAGGCCATCGAGGCGACCTGGCAGCGCTTTGCCCAGGCCCTGACCGGGCGTGACGCCCGCATCTGCTTTGCCGTGAAGGCCAATTCCAACCTGGCCATCCTGGGGCTGTTCGCCCAGCTGGGGGCCGGCTTCGACGTGGTGTCGGGCGGCGAGCTGGCTCGGGTCATCGCGGCGGGCGGCGACCCGCGCAAGGTCGTGTTCTCGGGCGTGGGCAAGTCGGGCGACGAGATCCGTCAGGCCCTGGCGGCCGACATCGCCTGCTTCAATGTGGAATCGCTGCCCGAGCTGGAGCGCATCAACCAGATTGCCGGCGAGATGGGCAAGCGCGCACCGGTGTCGCTGCGCATCAACCCGGACGTGGACGCCGCCACCCACCCCTACATTTCCACCGGGCTGAAGGAAAACAAGTTCGGCATCCCGCACAGTCAGGCACTGGCCGCCTATCGTCAGGCGGCTGCCCTGCCCCACCTGCAGATCCACGGCATCGACTGCCACATCGGTTCGCAGATCACCGAGGCCTCGCCTTTCCTGGCGGCGCTGGACCGGGTGCTGGCCCTGGTGGATCAGCTGGAAGCCGAGGGCATCGCCATCGGGCATCTGGACCTGGGCGGCGGCCTGGGCATCCGCTACGACAACGAGACGCCGCCCACGCCGGAAGCGCTGATGCAGGTGCTGTTCGAGCGCCTGACGCAGTGGCGTCCCGACGGGCTGCCGGGCGTGACCTTCGAGTTTGGTCGCGCGCTGGTGGGCAACGCCGGGCTGCTGCTGACCTGCCTGGAGTACCTGAAGGACAACGAGGGCCAGCATTTTGCGGTGGTGGATGCCGCCATGAACGACCTGATGCGGCCGGCGCTGTACCAGGCGTACCACCGTGTCGAGGTGGTGAACCCCGGAAATACACCCGTGGTGACGGCTGACGTGGTGGGGCCGGTGTGCGAGAGTGGCGACTGGCTGGCCCGAAAGCGCCCGCTGGCGCTGCCACCGGATGCGGTGCTGGCCATTCTGTCGGCCGGTGCCTATGGTTCCACCATGGCTTCCAACTACAACTCCCGCCCACGGCCGGCCGAGGTGCTGATCGACGGCAAGCATGTGCACCTCATCCGCGAGCGCGAGACGATGGCGGACCTGCTTCGGCACGAGAAGCGGCTGCCTTAGACAGCAGGGGTAAGGAACGACAAGGAATGGGAGCCGGCGCATGCGATCGCCATGCGCCGACCTGATACATTATCCCAGTATCTGCAAGGCTCTTGATCGAAGGCAAGACGGTCTTCCCTCGCCTTCTTCAAGATACGTGCCCTAACCGGCAGCGCGCGGAGACCCTCATTCCGTCGGAGTGAGTGATTCCTGCCGGAACCCTTTCCATCTAACCCGCGGGTCGTATTTCCCTGGGCATGATGGTGCGTGGCTGCGGCCGAGCATCCCGTACGCGCCCCCTTTCCTTCCACGAACCCCTCGCCATGAAACCGATGCATCACGGCGGCCATGCAGGCCGACCGCAGACCGCCTCTTCCCATTCGTCCCCCACGGCATCGCCCCGGCTGCCCAGCCTGCTGCTGGCGCTTTCGTGCTCTCTGGGCGTGCTGATGGCGCCGACTGCCCATGCGCAGTCGGTCGACGCCAACGACGCTGCCAGACAGCCTGCCGACACCCCCTCTGCAACCGGCACCGGCCAGCATGCGCAGCTGCCGACCGTGTCGGTACGGGATCGTCAGGAAAGCCCCAATGGCCGACTGGACATGGACATTCCCAACCAGGCCGGCAGCCGCCTGGGCCTGACCGAGCGTGAGACCCCGGCCTCGGTCACGGTCGTGGACCGGGCGACCATCGAGGCCCGCGGCGCCCGCAACACGCACGAGATCCTGCACAGCATGCCGGGCGTGAGCACCAGCGCCACGCCGGGCGACACGCAGGTCAGGCAACGGGGCTTCAACAGCGCGTCGGTCAACCAGACCTACAACGGCATCAACCTGCAGTACACCATCGCCACCCAGCCGGTGGACAGCTGGATCTACGAGCGGGTCGAGGACATCGCCGGCCCCTCGAGCTTCCTGTACGGGGCAGGCGGCGTGGGCGGCACCATCAACTACGTCACCAAGACGGCGCAGCGCCGTGACAGCAGCGAAGTGCAGGTGGGCCTGGGCAGCCGCAGCAAGCGCCAGGTTGCGTTCGGCCTTAACCGGCGGATTGCCGGTGACGGCAACGGTCAGGGCGATCACTACTGGCGCATCGACGTGAACCACGAACGTGGCGGCGAAGTGACCGACGACACCCGCAAGCACAGCAGCCAGGTGCTGACCTCGCTGCTGTCGGATCTGGGCGGCGGTCTGACGCACACGCTGGCCTATGAACACCAACGCACGCGGGCCCATCGCCCGTACTGGGGCACGCCGCTGAACCAGCCTGCCACCGGCGAGCTGAGCGTGCTGGAGCGGCTGCGCTACAAGAACTACAACAGCGCCGACGGCATGTTTGCCCAGCGGGTGCAGTGGCTGCGTTCGGTGACCGAGTGGAAGGCAAGCGACGCGCTGTCGCTGAAGAACACCTTCTATGCCTATGACGCGCTGCGCGACTACCGCAACGTGGAAGTCTACGAGCTGAACGGGGCCGGAACCGAGGTGACGCGCACCAACCCGCTGCTGCAGCGCCATGACCAGCGGGTGTATGGCGACCGCATCGACGGCACGCTGCGCCACGACCTGGGCAGCCACCGCAGCGACTGGAGCTTCGGTCTGGACGTGTCATTCAACCGCCAGACCACCTACCCGTCGTACAACGACGACTTCAAGAGCGTGGTCGATCCGGACCGCTTCGTGACGGAGTACTTCTACGACATCGAGGGCATTCCGTCCCGCTACGACCCGAAGAACCGGCATCGCGTGGACACGGTGGCGGCGTACCTGGAGAACCGCACCGAGCTGACGCCGACCATCAAGCTGATCACTGCGCTGCGCCACGAACGCGTGAAGCTGCACTACACCAGCTGGGATGATGCGGACGCGGTCGACGAGCGCGACATCAGCCGCACCTACCACCCCACCACGGGCCGCATCGGCGCCACCTGGGACATCAGCCCGCAGGTGATGGTCTACGCCCAGTACGCCACGGCGGCCGATCCGGCCTCGGGCAACCTGGCCAGCGCCTATTTCTCCACGCTCTCCGACAACACCAAGCTGACCACGGGCCGGCAGCTGGAGATCGGCAGCAAGCTGGGCTTCCTGGACGGGCGGGGCAATGCAACGGTGGCGCTCTTCGACATCGAACGCAAGAACATCGCCACCTCCAACCCGCAGAATCGGCGCCAGCGTCTGCTGATCGGCAAGCAGCGTGCCCGCGGCGTCGAGCTGAAGGCCGGACTGCAACTGACCCGGCAATGGAGCGTGCAGGGCAATGCCACCTATACCGACGCCGAGTACCGCAACTTCTATCAGGGCGATATCTCGCTGGCCGGCAAGGCGCCCACCAACACGCCAAGCACCATCGCCAATCTGTGGAGCACCTATGCGCTGACGCCGAACCTGAGCGTGGATGCCACGCTGCGCCACGTGAGCCGCCTTTACGCCAACGCCCAGAACACGGCCTACTGGCCGGCGGCCACATTGGTGGATCTGGGGCTGGAGTACCGGATCAACCGGCGGCTGACGCTGAACGGTCACCTCTACAACGTGGCAAACAAGGTCTATGCCGAGGACGTGGATGACCGGATGGCCGTGCTGGGAGATCCCCGCACCGTCTTCGTGTCGCTGAAGATGCAGTTCTGATGCAGAAAGGGCCTGCTGGATTCGATGCCAGCAGGCCCTTTTTGTTGAAGCCCTTGTTGGGTATCACCGCACACCGGCAAAAGCCGGTGCAGCAGGAAAAGCGACCGATCAGTGCGCCTCGGAGCGCAGGCCGGCGATGTAGTCGGACACCGCCTTGATTTCGGGGTCGGTCATGCGGATGGCAATGGCTGCCATCGGGTGGTTGTTGGTGCGGGTGCCGTCGCGGAAGGCCACCAGCTGAGCCTGGGTGTATTCGGCGAACTGGCCGTGAAGTGCCGGGTACTGGGCCGGCATGCCGTCACCCGCGGGGCCATGGCAGGCGGCGCAGGCAGGCACGCCCTTGCCGGGGATGCCGCCCCGATAGATGTTGCGGCCCAGCTCCATGGATTCGGCGTTGTGGGCAGCGGTGGGCTCAAGCTTCTGCGAGGCAAAGAAGGCGGCCACGTTGACCACGTCCTGCGGGCTGAGCTGCGAGGCAAAGGCGCCCATCACGGCATTGACGCGAGCGGCCGGCTTGTCACCCTCACCGGGGGCGAAATCCTTGAGCTGCTTGCGGATGTATTCCGCATGCTGACCCGCCAGCTTGGGGTTCTGGGGAATCTGGCTGTTGCCGTCTGCGCCGTGACAGGCGGCACAGACTTCCTCGACCGTTTCCTGGCCGGCCTTGAGGTCCGGCTTGAGCGGCCCTTCTTCCTTGGCAGCCTCCTGGGCCATGAGCGGGCCGGTGGCACACAGCATCAGCCCGGCAGCCAGGCCGGCCAGCGCACGCGGCCGCAGGTACTGGGTCAGCCGCAGGGCCATGCCCGACACTTCCGTCGTCGCTGCCGTCTCTCGGCAATCACAGGCATCCTGCATGCCCAGTCGCGCTGCCATCGTTCCTGTCGTCCGCATGTTCCTATTGACCTACTCGTAGCTAGTTCAGGATCGCCCAAGCATAGCGACGATGGGCGGACAAATCGTTGCGCCTGATCAAACTTTTTGCCCCGAGCCGCGTTGGCGGCAACCGTCCATCGGCCGGGAGCCAGAGCGACCGGAACACGACGGTCGGAGCCGGGCGCGCGAGTTTACGGGATAATGGCGGCATGAGCATCCTGACGACCGCCCGCTTCGCCGACACGGTGGCAAAGCTGCCCCAGCTCGACCGGGCCAACCCTCATGGACTGCCGGAGGTGGCCTTTGTGGGCCGCTCCAACGCCGGCAAGTCTTCCTGCATCAACACCCTGTGCAACCAGAAGCGACTGGCCTTCTCCAGTCGGACGCCGGGCCGCACGCAGGCCCTGAACCTGTTTGCCGTGGGCCCCGTCAAGCAGCCCGAGCCCCTAGGCTTCCTGGTGGACACCCCGGGCTATGGCTTTGCCACGGCCAGCCCCGAAGCCAAGCGATCCTGGCAGGCGCTGGCCGGTGACTACATGACCCGCCGCCAGGCGCTGACAGGCATCGTGCTGATGGTGGACATCCGCCGCGGCCTGACCGATCTGGACCGGCAGCTGCTGGCGTGGATTCCCGGCGTGCTGCCACTGGTCCTGGTGCTGACGAAGGCCGACAAGCTGTCGCGCCAGCAGGGCTTGGAGGTGCGCCGTCAGCTGCTTCAGGAAGCCATCATCCAGCAGCGGGAAGGGCCCGTGCTGCTGCAGCTCTTCTCGGCACTGAACCGCACCGGCGTCGAGCCGCTGCGCGATGTCATTGCCTGTCTGCTGGAAAGCGGCGCTCAGGACTGGGCAGCCCTGGTGGCGCAGGGGAACGGCCCCTATGCACCGATGCTGCTGAAGGAACAGGGCATGATCCAGCCTCCCGCATGACGACACGTTGACCGCAGCCTCGGGTTGTCCGACAGCGCCGGGCGCAGCGCCCGGTGGGCATCCAGCCCGGGCTGATCAGCGGATTCAGGAACACTTCCTCTGGCGGCATGAGCGCGGTTGCCTCATCCGCTACCCATCATCTTCATCATCATGAATCAGGACATCTCACACCCCGACTCCCGTGCCCACCTGGGCTCCTTCCCCACCGTCCGGATGCGCCGCAACCGACGGCAGGACTTTTCCCGGCGCCTGGTGCAGGAACACCACCTGCGACCCGACGATCTGATCTACCCCGTCTTCGTCCACGAGGACAACGGGGCCGCCACGCGCGAACCCGTACCTGTCGGCTCGATGCCCGGCGTGCATCGCTACACCATCGAGCAGCTTCTGAAGGTTGCCGAGCAGTGCGTGGAACGCCGGATTCCGGTCATGGCGCTGTTTCCCGCCATTGCCAGCAATCTGAAGACGCCGGATGGCCGCCTGGCCACCGATCCGGAAGGCCTGGTGCCCCGCACCGTGCGGGCGCTGAAGGCACGTTTCCCGGAACTGGGCGTGATGACGGACGTGGCCCTGGATCCCTACACCAGCCATGGCCAGGACGGCCTGATCGACGAAAGCGGCTACGTGCTGAATGACGAGACCCTGCCGCTGCTGCGCCAGCAGGCGCTGGTGCAGGCCCAGGCGGGCGTGGACATCGTGGCGCCGTCGGACATGATGGATGGGCGCATCGGCGTCATCCGTCGTGCCCTGGAAGAGTCGGGCTTCATCCACACGCAGATCATGGCGTACTCCGCCAAGTATGCGTCGGCCTGGTACGGCCCGTTCCGGGATGCGGTGGGCTCGGCGGCCAATCTGGGCAAGAGCTCCAAGAAGACCTACCAGATGAACCCCGGCAACAGCGATGAGGCGCTGCACGAGGTGGCACTGGACCTGCACGAAGGCGCCGACATGGTGATGGTCAAGCCTGGCCTGCCCTACCTGGACATCGTGCGACGGGTGAAGGACACCTTCAAGGTGCCCACCTTTGTCTACCAGGTGAGCGGAGAGTACGCCATGATCAAGGCCGCCGCCCAGAATGGCTGGATCGACGAGCGCGGCGTGGCCATGGAAGCCCTGCTGGCCATGAAGCGCGCGGGTGCCAACGGCATCCTGACGTACTACGCGCTGCAGGCGGCAGACTGGCTGAAGGAGCTGGAAGGCTGAAGAGCCGCTGAGCCCGCCTGCGAGTGCCGCCGTCCGGATCCCCGGATGACGGCGCCTGGCGGGCTGGCAGCGTCAGAGATGAACGAACAGGCGGAGCTGCCACCCACGGTGGCCCCGAAATGAAAAATGCCGGGCAAGCCCGGCATTTTCTTTTGCTGAGCCAGTGCCCGAAGACACTGGCAGAGCTCACTGCTTACGCAGCTTTTTCTTCCTCGGCGCCTTCCGGCACTTCGGGACGGTCCAGCAGCTCGACGTAAGCCATGGGGGCATTGTCGCCATCCCGGAAGCCGAACTTCAGGATGCGGACATAGCCGCCCGGACGCGAGGCGTAGCGCGGGCCGAGTTCGTTGAAGACCTTGACCACCATCTCACGATCGCGCAGGCGATCGAAAGCCAGACGGCGGTTGGCCAGCGACGGCTTCTTGCCCAGCGTGATGATGGGCTCGACGACGCGACGCAGTTCCTTGGCCTTGGGCAGGGTGGTCTTGATGACTTCATGACGCAACAGCGAGTTGGTCATGTTGCGCAGCATGGCGAGACGGTGCGCGCTGGTACGGTTAAGTTTTCTGAGGCCGAGACGATGACGCATGATTCAGATCCTGTTCTTTCGAAGCGGGTTCAGCTGGAACGCTCCAACCCGGCAGGCGGCCAGTCGTCCAGCCGCATCCCCAGCGTCAGACCACGCGACGCCAGCACTTCCTTGATTTCGTTGAGAGACTTCCGACCGAGGTTCGGCGTCTTCAGCAGCTCGTTTTCCGTGCGCTGGATCAGATCACCGATGTAATAGATGTTCTCGGCCTTCAGGCAGTTTGCAGAGCGGACAGTCAGCTCCAGGTCGTCGACCGGACGCAGCAGGATCGGATCGATCGTGCCCGTGGACGCACCGAAGCCAGCGCCGGTTCCCGCACCGAGGCCCTCGATACCGGCGGGTACGCCAGAAACCTGGCCACCGATACCGCCACCGATCGTCGTCCGATTGCCCGGATCGACGGGGAAGGCGGATTCGTTGCCTTCGATGGAGGCGAACACCTGCAGCTGGTCAACCAGGATGGCTGCCGACTTGCGCACCGCTTCCTCGGGCGCGATGGCGCCGTTAGTCTCGATGTCGATCAGCAGACGGTCCAGGTCGGTACGCTGTTCCACACGGGCGCTCTCGACCGCGTAGCTGACGCGCCGGACGGGCGAAAAGGAGGCATCCAGAACGATGCGGCCGATGGTCTTGCTGTCACCCAGGTTGCGCATGTTGCCGGGCACATAGCCACGACCCTGCTCGACCTTGATCTGCATGTCCAGCTTGCCGCCCTCGGTCAGCGTCGCGATGACGTGATCGGGGTTGATGATCTCGACATCGTGCGGCAGCTCGATATCGGAGGCCTTGACCGGACCGGGCACTTCCTTGCGCAGCGTGAGGAACACCTCGCTGCGGCCGCGCAGTTTGAAAACGACACCTTTCAGGTTCAGCAGCAGATCGACCACGTCTTCACGCAGCCCGTCCACCGTCGAATACTCGTGCACCACACCGGCGATCTGCACCTCGGTCGGCGCGTAGCCAACCATGGAGGACAGCAGCACGCGCCGCAATGCGTTGCCGAGCGTATGGCCGTAGCCACGCTCGAAAGGCTCCATCACCACGCGAGCATGCGAAGGTCCACTGATCTCCTGGACTTCCACAAGGCGTGGCTTGAGCATTGCAGTCTGCATAGGGACTTACCTCACTTGACCCGATCAGCGCGAGTACAGCTCGACGATCAGGCTTTCATTGACGTCGGCAGCGATCTCGGACCGATCCGGGTAGGCCTTGAAGACACCTTCCATCTTGTTCTTGTCCACGGAGACCCAGGACGGGAAGTTGTGCTGCTCGGCCAGGTTCAGCGCGTCGACGATCCGGGCCTGTTTCTTGGCGGATTCCTTGACGGAAATGACGTCGTTGGGCTTGATGGCGGCGGAGGGGACGTTCAGGATGGCACCGTTGACCAGAATGGCACGGTGCGAGACCAGCTGACGTGCCTCGGCGCGGGTGGAAGCCAGGCCCATGCGGTAGACGACGTTGTCGAGACGGGATTCCAGCAGCTGCAGCAGCAGTTCGCCGGTGTTGCCGCGCTTGCGGGAAGCTTCGGCAAAGTAGCGACGGAACTGGCGCTCCAGGACGCCGTACATGCGCTTGACTTTCTGCTTCTCACGCAGCTGCAGGCCATAGTCGCTGGTGCGCTGGCCACTGGTGCGACCATGCTGTCCGGGCTTGGTGTCGGCCTTGGCCTTGGAGTCGAGGGAGCGACGAGCGCTCTTCAGGAAGAGATCGGTGCCTTCGCGGCGAGAGAGTTTCGCCTTCGGTCCGGTATAACGTGCCACTTTACGTTCCTTTGTTGCTGCGCGGCTCTTGCCGCGGTTAGTCCGCCGCGGGCATCAGTGCCCGCCGGTCGAACAAGGTGGTCTTGAAAGAATCAGATACGGCGTTTCTTGGGCGGACGGCAACCGTTGTGCGGCACCGGGGTCACGTCCGAGATCGACAGGATCTTGATGCCTAGCGCGTTCAGCGCGCGGACGGAGGAATCACGACCAGGGCCAGGGCCCTTGATCCGGACGTCCAGGTTCTTGATGCCATACTCGATGGCGACCCGGCCGGCGGCTTCAGCGGCCACCTGGGCTGCAAACGGCGTGGACTTGCGCGAACCCCGGAAACCGGCGCCCCCGGAAGTGGCCCACGACAGCGTGTTGCCCTGGCGATCGGTGATCGTGATGATCGTGTTGTTGAAGGACGCGTGGACGTGCGCGATGCCGTCGGAGACGTTCTTCTTGACTTTCTTGCGGGCGCGCTGCGAAGCGGCAACCTGCTGCGCTGTAGGATTACGTGCCATCTTTGCTCAGGCTCCTTTACTTCTTCAATGCCACGCCGGCCTTGCTCGGACCTTTGCGGGTGCGTGCGTTGGTACGGGTACGCTGACCACGGACCGGCAGGCCACGACGGTGGCGCAGGCCACGGTAGCAACCCAGGTCCATCAGGCGCTTGATCGACATCGAGACTTCGCGACGCAGGTCGCCCTCGACGACGAAACGGCCAACCTGATCACGGATGCGCTCCATCTCGGCATCGCTCAGGTCGCGGACCTTCTTGGAAGGCTCGATACCGACCGCGGCGCAGATGGCCTGGGCACGAGCCCGGCCGATGCCGTAAATGGCCGTCAGACCGATGACGGTGTGCTGACGATCCGGAACGTTGACTCCAGCAATACGTGCCATGTTTCAGATTCCTCTCTCAACCCTGACGCTGCTTGTGCCGGGGATCGACACAAATAACGCGGACAATTCCATTGCGCCTGATGATCTTGCAATTCCGGCACATCTTCTTGACACTGGCCATGACTTTCATGTTCTGTCCCTTGCTCACCAAGCGGGGCTCACCCCGCCGTATTAACCTCTAACGACTGCCGCAGTGCACGCCACGGCAAACACCCCGTCTTACTTCGCGCGAAAGACGATACGCGCCCTGGAAAGATCGTAAGGCGTCAGCTCGACCGTCACCTTGTCTCCAGGCAGGATCCGGATGTAGTGCATCCGCATTTTCCCGGAAATGTGGCCAAGGACCACATGACCATTCTCCAGCTTGACGCGGAACGTGGCGTTGGGAAGGTTCTCCAACACCTCGCCCTGCATCTGGATGACATCTTCCTTCGACATTGTTTTCCTGTAAGGGTCGCTGAAGGATCAGCGACCCATCGAACCCAGCCCCTTGAAGTTGGCTTTCTTCAGCAGGCTTTCGTACTGGTTGGACATCAGGTGCGTCTGAACCTGTGCCATGAAGTCCATCGTCACCACCACGATGATCAGCAGCGAGGTACCACCGAAGTAAAACGGAACGTTCCACTCCAGGATGAGGAACTCTGGCAGCAGGCAGACCAGCGTGATGTAGAGCGCCCCCACGGCGGTCAGTCGGGTCAGCACCTTGTCGATGTACTTGGCCGTCTGCTCGCCCGGACGGATGCCCGGGAGCATAGCACCACTTTTCTTCAGATTCTCGGCTGTGTCACGGCTGTTGTACTGCAGGGCCGTGTAGAAGAAGCAGAAGAAGATGATGGCGATGGCATACAGCAACATGTACACCGGCTGACCAGGAGACAGCGTGGCGGCCACGTCCCGCAGCGTGCGGACCGCGACGTTTTCGCTGTCACCGGAGGTGAACCACTGCGCAAGGGTGGCCGGGAACAGGATGATGGAGCTGGCAAAGATCGGCGGAATGACGCCGGCCATGTTCAGCTTCAACGGCAGATAGGAGGTCTGCCCCTGATAGATCTTGTTACCGACCTGACGCTTGGCGTAGTTGATGGTGATCCGACGCTGACCGCGCTCGATGAAGACCACGAAGGCCGTCACCAGAATGACCAGCGCCATGATGATCAGCGCCGCCACCGGGTTCATGTTGCCGTTGCTGACCAGCGAGCCCATGCCGCCAATGGCGCCGGGCAGGCCGGACACGATGCCGGAGAAGATGATCAGCGAGATGCCGTTGCCCAGACCCCGTTCGGTGATCTGTTCGCCCAGCCACATCAGGAACATCGTGCCGGTAACCAGCGAGATGACCGCGACCACCCGGAACATGAAACCGGGGTCGGAGACCAGGTTGCCCTGGGACTCCAGTGCCACCGAGATGCCCAGTGCCTGGAACGTGGCCAGTGCCAGCGTAGCCCACCGCGTGTACTTGGTGATGATGCGCCGACCGGCTTCGCCTTCCTTCTTGATCTGATCGAGCGACGGAACGACGACCGTCAGCAGCTGCATGATGATCGATGCCGAGATGTACGGCATGATCCCCAGCGCAAACACCGAGAACCGGCTGAGCGCGCCGCCCGAGAAGAGGTTGAACAGGCCGAGGACACCACCTTCCTGGTTGCCGAAGAGTTCCGCCATCGCGTCCGGATTGATTCCGGGCACAGGGATGTGGGTGCCGATGCGGAACACCACGAGCGCCAGCAGCAGAAACACAAGACGGCGCTTCAAGTCGCCGTACTTGTTGGCCTCACGAGCCTGCACTGACCGATTGGTTGCCATTTACTCAGGCCGCAGCTTGTTCAGCGACAGGATCCTGGACGCTGCCACCAGCGGCCTCGATGGCGCTGCGAGCCCCCTTGGTGGCACCCACGCCAACCAGGGACACCTTGCGCTTAATCTCGCCAGCCAGAATGACCTTGGCGGACAGCGCCAGCTGCGACACGATGCCAGCAGCTTTCAGCACGCTCAGATCGATCTCGGTGGCTTCCAGACGTTGCAGGTCGGACAGGCGAACCTCGCCCACACGGCCAGCCTGCAGCGACTTGAAGCCGCGCTTGGGCAGGCGGCGCTGCAGCGGCATCTGACCGCCTTCGAAACCAACCTTGTGGAAGCCGCCGGAACGGGATTTCTGGCCCTTGTGGCCACGACCGGCCGTCTTGCCCAGGCCGGAACCGATGCCGCGACCGACGCGCTTGGCGGCGTGCCGGGCACCTTCTTCGGGTTTCAAGTCATTGAGTCGCATATCAATCCACCACCTTGACCAGGTATGCCACCTTGGTGATCATGCCGCGCACCGCGGGCGTATCTTCCAGTTCGCGGACCTGATTCATCCGCTTCAGGCCAAGGCCGAGAACCGTGTCACGATGCCCGCCAACCGTACGGCTGGGGCTACGGACCAGCTTCACTTTGACCGTTTTCTTCTGTTCGTTGCTCATCAAGTCTCTCCAGACTGAACGTTCGCGGTGTCAGCGGACGTTCAACCCAAGATTTCCTCGACCGTCTTGCCACGCTTGGCAGCGATCTCGGCCGGGGTCGACAAATTACGGAAGGCGTCCAGCGTTGCACGGACCATGTTGTAGGGATTGCTGGAGCCATGACTCTTGGCCACGACGTTGCTCACGCCCAGCACCTCGAACACGGCACGCATCGGACCGCCGGCAATCACGCCGGTACCGTCAGCAGCCGGGGCGATATACACACGCGAAGCGCCGTGGCGACCTTCGACGACGTGGGGAACCGTGCCGCTGCGCAGGGGCACCTTGAACATCTTGCGGCGTGCTTCGTCCATGGCTTTCTGCACCGCCACGGGCACCTCGCGGGCCTTGCCCTTGCCCATGCCGACGCGACCATCACCGTCACCAACCACGACCAGGGCTGCAAAACCCAGAATCCGACCACCCTTAACAACCTTGGTGACCCGGTTGATGCCGATCATCTTTTCCTTCAGACCGTCATCACGCTCATCGGCCCCGCGCTGCGGGCCACGTGCCTGAACCTTTGCCATTCGTTTTCCGTCCTCAGAACTTCAGTCCGGCCTCGCGTGCGGCTTCAGCCAGCGCGCGGACCCGTCCGTGATAGCGATAGCCGGAGCGATCGAACGCAACCGATTCGATACCAGCTTTCAGTGCCTTCTCTGCCACGCGCTTGCCGACGATCGACGCTGCACCGACGTTGCCGCCACGACCCGGCTTCTTGGCCAGCTCGGCACGCACATCGGCTTCAACCGTGGAAGCCGACACCAGGACCCGGTCACCCTCGGGCGACAGGATGTTGGCGTAGATATGCGCATTGCTGCGGAAAACGGACAGGCGGTTGACGCGCAACTCGCTGATCTTGTGCCGCGTCTGGCGCGAACGCCGCAGGCGCGATGCCTTTTTGTCAAATGCCATCTCTGTTCCTTGCACCCGGACGATCGGCCCGCTGCCGGTCGGTCCATCTGACCGACCCGTGGGCGATCACCCTCTCGTGCCCTTACTTCTTCTTGGTTTCTTTCAACGTGACCCGCTCATCCGAGTAGCGAACACCCTTGCCCTTATAAGGCTCAGGCGGACGATAGGCACGGATGTTGGCGGCCACCTGACCGATCTTCTGCTTGTCGGCCCCTTTCAGCACGATCTCCGTCTGGCTGGGCGTCTCCGCCTTCACGCCTTCCGGCAGCTTGTGCACGATGGGGTGCGAGAAACCGAGCGACAGGTTGAGGTTGCTGCCTTGAGCCTGAGCACGGAAACCGACGCCGACCAGGGTGAGACGGCGCTCGAAGCCCTTGGTGACGCCGTTGACCATGTTGGCCACCAGAGCACGCAGCGTGCCCGACATGGCGTTGGCTTCAGCGGAGTCATTGGTGGGGCTGACCAGCAGATGGTCGCCTTCCTGCTTGATCTGCGCGTTGGGGTTGATTGCCTGGGTCAGGGTGCCCAGCGGGCCCTTGACCGTGATGCTGTCGGCAGCCAGCTTGACCTCCGCACCCTTGGGCACGGCGATCGGCATCTTTCCGATACGGGACATGTTCTGGCCTCCTTAAGCGACGTAACCCAGCACTTCGCCGCCGATGCCGGTCTGGCGTGCCTTGCGATCGGTCATCACGCCCTGGGACGTGGTGATGATGGCAACGCCCAGGCCGTTCATCACCTGAGGCAGGTCGTTGCGTGCCTTGTAGATCCGCAGACCAGGACGCGACACCCGTTCGAGGCGCTCGATGACCGGACGGCCGGCATAGTATTTCAGTGCCACTTTCAGCAGCGGCTTGCCGTCGTTCTCCAGGACTTCATAGCCCTCGACGTAGCCTTCTTCCTGCAGAACGCGGGCGATGGCCACCTTCAGTTTGGACGACGGGATCACGACGGATTCCTTCTCGACGCGCTGCGCGTTGCGGATCCGCGTGAACATGTCGGCGATCGGATCGCTCATGCTCATTGGTAATCGCTCCCGTAGCAGGCCGCTGCCGGCTTGACGCCCAGCTTGGCCGAATTCGATTCAAACTTGATCACTTCTTTCACTCCGACGCAGTTACCAGCTGGCTTTGGTCAGCCCGGGGATTTCACCCCGCATGGCGAATTCACGCAGCTTGTTGCGGCCCAGGCCGAACTTGCGGAACACGCCGCGCGGACGACCCGTGAGGGCGCAGCGCTTGCGCATGCGCGTGGGACTGGCAGCGCGCGGTTGTTTCTGGATGGCGAGACGCGCCTGATAGCGCTCCTCGTCGGATTTGGATTGATCATCGATGATGGCCTGAAGTGCTGCGCGCTTGGCGGCGTACTTCTTGACCAGTGCTTCGCGCTTCTTCTCGCGCTCGATCATGGATGCCTTTGCCATTCATTCACCCCTGGAGGTCAGCTTCGGTTTTCGGCTAATGCCAGCCAACCTCAGTTGCGGAACGGAAACCGGAAAGCGGACAGCAGCGCCTTGGCTTCCTCGTCAGTTTTTGCGGTCGTCGTGATGCTGATGTTCAGACCACGCAGTGCGTCAACCTTGTCATACTCGATCTCGGGGAACATGATCTGTTCCTTGACACCGAAGTTGTAGTTGCCGCGACCGTCGAAGGAACGGCCGGACACACCCCGGAAGTCACGCACACGCGGCAGGGCCACGGTGATCAGACGATCCAGGAACTCATACATGCGGACACCACGCAGGGTGACCATGCAGCCAATGGGATAGCCTTCCCGGATCTTGAAGCCGGCAATGGCCTTGCGAGCCTTGGTGACCACGGGCTTCTGGCCGGCGATCTTGGCCAGGTCGGCCACGGCGTTGTCCATGATCTTCTTGTCGGCAACCGCTTCACCCACGCCCATGTTCAGCGTGATCTTGGTGATCCGGGGCACTTCCATCACGGATTTGTAGCCGAATCGCTTGGTCAGCTCGGGAACGAGCTTTTCACGATAGGTTTCTAAGAGACGCGCCATCGATGTTTCCTTTTGGGTCTTCCGATTCCTGCGGGAATCAGGACTTCAGCTCTTCGCCGTTGGACTTGAAGACGCGGACCTTGCGACCATCCTCAAGAACCTTGAATCCAACCCGGTCGCCCTTGCCGGACGTGGGGTTGAACAGCATCACGTTGGACTGGTCGATGGGCATCGACTTGTCCACCACGCCGCCGGAGGTGCCCCGCATGGGGTTCGGCTTGACGTGCTTCTTGACGATGTTGACACCGTCGACGAGCAGGTGACGGTCGTCCACGCGCTGGGTGACGGTACCGCGCTTGCCCTTGTCCCGCCCGGCGATGACGATGACCTCATCACCCTTACGAATCTTTTGCATCATGATTAAACAGCCCTCTGCTTGAATCGCGTGTTGATCGGCAGGCTCAAAGCACTTCCGGTGCCAGCGAGACGATTTTCATGAACCGCTCGGTACGCAGCTCACGCGTGACAGGCCCGAAGATACGGGTACCGATCGGCTCAAGCTTGCTGTTGAGCAGCACGGCGGCGTTGCCATCAAAACGCAGCAGCGAGCCGTCAGGGCGACGCACGCCCTTGGCGGTACGCACGACAACCGCGTTATAGATCTCGCCCTTCTTCACGCGACCGCGAGGCTGCGCTTCCTTGACCGAGACCTTGATGATGTCACCGATTCCGGCGTAGCGGCGCTTGCTGCCACCGAGCACCTTGATACACATGACCTCGCGCGCCCCCGTGTTGTCGGCGACACTCAGCGTCGACTGCATCTGAATCATTGCAATATCCTGACGATTTCTTGCCCAACTTGGACCCGCGTTGGCAACACCGCCGCAGACCAGTCTTGGTTCCGTTGACCGATTGGCCCTTGCCGGGACAACCGATCGGATTGAATTCATTGAAACGGCCTGCCCTGGCTGCCCGTGGTTGCCTGGTTATGCCACCGAGGCTGAGCGGACAGAGCCGACCGTGTTGCCGGGAAGACGGGAGCGACCGCTTGTGCCGCCTGCCTGACCGACTGCCCCATGCCTTGAATGACGAGGATGTCACCCTTAGCACCGGGAAGACTTGGAGTATAGGAAAATTCCCGACCCTTTACAAGCCTGTCAGCGCAATTTTCCCTACCTGGAAAGCACAACGCCCGGCTCAGGCCGGGCGTTGCATTCATGCCGTATCCGACTGGATCAGACCACCTTGGCGGCGGTCAGCAGACGGGAAACGTACCAGGATTTGGTCTTCGAGACCGGACGACCTTCCTGAATCTCGACGACATCACCCTCGTTGTACGGCGTTTCGGTGTGCGCATGGTACTTCTTGGACTGCACGACGTACTTGCCATACACCGGATGCTTGACCTTGTGCTCGACCAGCACGGTCACGGTCTTCTGCATCTTGTTGCTGGTGACCCGGCCGGTGAGGGTGCGGGTGCGGGAGGTGTTGGTGGTTTGCACCGCTGCTTGATCACTCATTTGGCTGCCACCTGCTTCTCTTTGATGACGGTCTGCACGCGAGCAATGTCGCGGCGCAGCCGCTTCAGTTGGGCGGTATTGCTGTTCTGCTGGGTGGCAATCTGCATGCGCAGCGCGAAATGCGCGCGGCCCAGATCACTCAGCTCCTGCTGCAGACCTGCCACGTCCTTGGTTCTCAGTTCTGTCGCTTTCATCTTCGACTCCAGTTGGCGTCAGGCGCCAATCTGACGGGTGACGAAAACCGTGGACAACGGCAGCTTGGCCGCAGCCAGGGCGAAGGCTTCACGGGCCAGCGCTTCGTTCACGCCGTCCATCTCGTAAAGCACCTTGCCGGGCTGGATCTCGGCGACCCAGTACTCGGGGTTGCCCTTACCGTTACCCATACGGACTTCCGCAGGTTTCTGGGAAATCGGCTTGTCCGGGAAGATGCGGATCCAGATCCGACCACCCCGTTTGATGTGACGCGTCATGGCACGACGAGCCGATTCGATCTGACGAGCCGTGAGGCGACCACGAGCGGTCGCCTTCAGGCCGAACTCACCGAAGGCAACGGAGGCGCCACGGGTGGCGAGACCCGTGTTGCGGCCTTTCTGTTCCTTCCGGTATTTACGTCTGGAGGGTTGCAACATGATTCTTCTACCTTAGCTTGGTTCACTCATCGGACTGCACAGGCAGACCCATCAGTTGTCGCCCTTGTCTTCTGCCGTGGCAGGGGCTGCCTCGGCAGCGGCCTTGCGGGGCGCGCGACGACCAGGAGCGCGGGCATCGGCACCTTCGGCACCGGCCTCACGGCGACGACCACGACCAGGGGCAGCACCGGGACGGCCCGGACGGCGACCACGACGGTCTTCACGCTCGTTGCCGGCGGCTTCCTTCTCGGTGGTCTCGGGCGCTTCGCCACGACCCAGGGTGTCGCCCTTGTAGACCCACACCTTGACACCGATGATGCCGTAGGTGGTCTGAGCCTCGGAGGTGCCATAGTCCACGTCGGCGCGCAGGGTGTGCAGGGGCACACGGCCTTCGCGATACCACTCGGTACGGGCGATCTCGGCACCGTTCAGACGACCGGCACTCATGATCTTGATGCCCTGGGCACCCAGGCGCATGGCGTTCTGCATGGCGCGTTTCATGGCGCGACGGAACATGATGCGCTTTTCCAGCTGCTGGGTGATCGAGTCAGCGATCAGCTGAGCATCCACCTCAGGCTTGCGGATTTCCTCGATGTTGACGTGCACGGGCACACCCAGCATCTTGGTCAGCTCGACCTTCAGACGCTCGATATCCTCGCCCTTCTTGCCGATCACCACGCCCGGACGAGCCGAGTAGATGGTGATGCGCGCGTTCTTGGCGGGACGCTCGATCAGCACGCGGCCAACCGAGGCGTTCTTCAGGCGCTTCTTGAGGAACTCGCGCACTTGCAGGTCTTCTGCAAGCTTGCCGGCGAAGTCTTTGTTACCTGCGTACCAACGCGAAGCCCAGTTGCGGCTGACGGCAAGCCGGAATCCGGTCGGGTGAATTTTCTGTCCCATTTTCTCGGTCCTTCCTCAGCTCAGGACTTCTTGCCAGTACCGACCGTCAGGTAGATATGGCAGGTTTGTTTCTCGATGCGGACGCCGCGACCCTTGGCGCGTGCCGAGAAGCGACGCAGCGACTGGCCTTTCTCGACGTGAATCCGGCTGACCCGGAGTTCGTCCACGTCTGCACCATCGTTGTGCTCGGCATTGGCAATGGCCGATTCGAGCACCTTCTTGAGAATCTTCGCCGCTTTCTTGGGCGAGAAATTCAGGATATTGAGCGCAGCTTCCACCGACTTTCCGCGAACCTGGTCTGCCACCAGGCGACCCTTCTGGGCAGAAATCCGGACACCGCGCAGGACTGCTTGAGTTTCCATCTCGTCAACTTTCCCTTGATCTTGTCAGGCCAACATGGGGCGGGCCACCATCGACACGAAGTCTGCGGCGGCCCTCACCATCAGCGCTTGGCCTTCTTGTCGGCGGCGTGCCCTTTGAACGTGCGAGTCAGCGCGAATTCACCCAGCTTGTGACCCACCATGTTCTCGTTGATGAACACCGGAACGTGCTGCTTGCCGTTGTGGACGGCAATGGTCAGACCAATGAACTCAGGCAGAACCGTCGAACGACGCGACCAGGTTTTGATTGGGCGCTTGTCCTTGCCCGATGCAACTGCATCGACTTTTGCCAGCAAGTGATGGTCGACAAACGGACCCTTCTTGATTGAACGTGCCATGTCGTATTACCGGTTATTTCTTCTTGCGCCGCTGAACGATCATCGAATCGCTGCGCTTGTTGCGACGGGTGCGATAGCCCTTGGTCGGCTTGCCCCACGGGTTGACAGGCACGCGGCCCTCACCCGTGCGACCCTCACCACCACCGTGCGGGTGGTCGATCGGGTTCATGGCCACGCCACGGACCGTCGGGCGGATACCACGCCAGCGGGTGGCACCGGCCTTGCCGATCTGGCGCAGGCTGTGCTCGCCGTTGCCGACTTCGCCCAGGGTTGCACGGCACTCGATGTGGATGCGACGGATTTCGCCGGAACGCAGACGGACCTGTGCGTAGATGCCTTCACGCGCCAGCAACTGTGCGGAACCACCGGCGGAACGGGCGATCTGACCGCCCTTGCCCGGCTGCATCTCGATGTTGTGGATCGTGGAACCCACGGGGATGTTGCGGATGGGCAGGGTGTTGCCGGCGCGGATCGGGGCCTCGGAACCGGACATCAGTTCGGCGCCGGCCGACACGCCACGCGGTGCCAGAATGTAGCGACGCTCGCCGTCTGCGTACAGCAGCAGGGCCAGGTGGGCGCTACGGTTCGGATCATATTCCAGGCGCTCGACGCGGGCGGGAATACCGTCCTTGTTGCGGCGGAAGTCGACGATCCGGTAATGACGCTTGTGACCACCACCACGATGACGGGTGGTGATGTGACCCAGGTTGTTGCGACCCGAACCGCGTTTCTTCGGTTCGATCAGCGACGCAACCGGGGTGCCCTTGTGCAAGGTCGGGGTAACGACCTTGACCATCGCCCGGCGGCCGGGCGACGTCGGTTTCAGTTTCACGACCGGCATTTACTTGGTCTCCGCGAAATTGATCTCTTGGCCCGCTGCCAGACTGACATACGCCTTGCGGATGTTCCGCCGACGCCCGATGCCGCGGCCGAAGCGTTTCTGCTTGCCCGCGATGTTGACCACGTTGACCGCATCGACCGTCACCTTGAACAGCGACTCGATGGCAGCCTTGACTTCAGCCTTGGTGGCGTCCTGCATCACCCGGAAGACGTACTGGTTCTGCTTTTCGCCCACCAGCGTGCTTTTCTCGGAGATGACCGGAGCGATCACCACTTGTGTCAGACGATTCGGATTCATCCCAGCATCTCCTGAATCTGCGCCAGCGCCTGCTTGGTGACCAGGACGTTGTCGTAATGGACCAGCGACAGCGGGTCGATGTGGCGGGTTTCGAGCACCAGCACGTGCGGCAGGTTGCGAGCCGCCAGATAGAGGTTCTCGTCTTCGTTGTCCACCACGATGAGCGTGGACTTCAGACCCATGCCGTTGAGCTTGCCGACCAGCAGTTTGGTCTTGGGCGCTTCCAGCTTCAGCGACTCGACCACCGACAGACGGTCCTCACGGACCAGCTGCGACAGGATGGAGCGCATGCCGGCGCGATACATCTTCCGGTTGACCTTCTGCGAGAAGTTCTCATCCGGTTTGTTCGGGAAGATGCGACCGCCTCCGCGCCACAGCGGGCTGGAGGTCATACCGGCGCGAGCACGGCCCGTGCCTTTCTGACGCCACGGCTTCTTCGTGGAGTGACGGACCTCGGTACGGTCCTTCTGGGCACGATTGCCGCTGCGGGCGTTGGCCTGGTAGGCCACGACGATCTGGTGAATCAGCGGCTCATTGAAGTCGGTGCCGAAAACGGTGTCAACCACCGAGACGGCGCCAGCCTTCTGACCCTGATCGTTCAAGATATTCAGTTCCATGTTCGAACGATCCTCTCTCAAGCCTTGCCCTTGGCTTCGGCAGCCTCGGCCCGGACGGGCTTCAGGCGGCGCTTGACCGACGGGGTGATGACCAGATGACCGCCAGCCGAGCCCGGCACGGCGCCACGAACCAGCAACAGACCACGCTCGGTGTCGATGCGCTCGACGACCAGGTTCTGGACAGTGCGGGTGACGTTACCCATGTGACCGGACATGCGCTGACCCGGGAACACGCGACCCGGATCCTGCGCCATGCCGATGGAACCCGGAACGCGGTGCGAACGCGAGTTACCGTGCGAAGCACGCTGGGAACCGAAGTTGTGACGTTTGATGGTGCCGGCAAAGCCTTTACCTTGCGAGGTACCTTGCACGTCGATGTACTGACCGACCACGAAGTGATCTGCCCCCAGCACCGTGCCAGCCGGAACTTCGGCAGCACGCTCGGGCGAGACGTGGAATTCGGCAGCCACGGTACCGGCCTGGACGCCAGCCTTGGCATAGTGACCTGCTTCAGCGGCGTTGACGCGGGATGCGCGACGCTCGCCATAGACGAGCTGAACGGCAGAGTAGCCGTCCTTTTCGACGGACTTGACCTGCGAGACCCGGTTACCGGAAACATCAATGACGGTGACAGGAATGCTTTCACCATCATCAGTAAAGATTCGCATCATTCCGACCTTTCGGCCCAGCAGACCAAAAGCGGAACTAGCCTGACTTCCGGCGCCGCCGGAAACATCAGCCTGAGACCCCATGCGGAGACCCCCTTCAAGCGATTATCGACACCTGCGGCTTCGATTGGCCGCAAGCCTTACCAAAGCGGGCAAGTATAAACCGGCCACCCCCTGGACGCAACCACGACAGGACGCCGCGCCACGACAGGCGCACCCGGGTTCCGGGAGGCAATTGCCCGGATGCCCCCCCTGCCCTGCCCGGGCACCCTCCGTGACTGACGGTCGTCAGGGCCCAGGTTTCCGGTCAGTCATGTGCATCTGCAGCATGCCTGAGTCAACTGAAGACCCTTTCCTGCCCCACGGGGCCTTGCATGCCTTCCTTGATCATGCTTTCGGCCGCATGGGAGGGCTGAACTGCCTACCAGACAGGCAATCGGGTCGCGTTCCCTGCCATTTTGCAGATTCCACGTCTGCCCGTAGGTTTTGCTGCGCTGCGTTACCTCCGAGCGTAGTACATTTTTGCGATGTGACGTGTTGCAACGTTCGGGTTATGAACGTGAGAACGCCTCAGCCGGCCTCGCAGGAGGGCCTTGCACCCTGAGGACAGCCGCGCGTCGCGCCCCTTCTCATTTGTGCATCACGCTACCCCTGCAGAACGGACATGGCCATGTTGACACTGGAACAACAACAGACCCTGGCTTTCGAACATGTGCGAAATGCGCTGGTGCACCGTCTGGGCCGCAAGGCCTCCGGTGCTCAGTGGCAGCAGTTCGAGGATCGACTGAGAACCCATCTTCCGGCGCTGCTGGACAACCTGCAGCCGCTCTACGGGCATCGCCCGGACTTCCTGGCGCAGCTTGATGCACTGATCGAGACCGCCTGGACGGGCTGGTCCGAGCGTCCGAAGGAGATGAAGGCGCTGGATGAGGCCCGCGAGAAGAACCCCACCTGGTTCCAGTCGGAGAAGGCGGTGGGCGGCGTCCTCTATGTGGACCGCTTCGCCGGCAACCTCAAGAATCTGCAGGACCAGATTCCCTACTTCAAGGAGCTGGGGCTTTCCTACCTGCACCTGATGCCCCCGTTCAAGGTTCCCCCGGGCAACAGCGACGGCGGCTATGCGGTCAGCAGCTACCGTGACGTGAACCCCGAGATCGGCACGATCGAGGATCTGCGGGCACTGGCCAAGGCGCTGCGCAAGGAAGGCATCAGCCTGGTGCTGGACTTCATCTTCAACCACACGGCCAACGACCACCCCTGGGCACAGGCCGCGGTGAAGGGTGATCCCGCCTACAAGGATTTCTATTTCCTGTTCCCCGACCGCACGCAGCCCGACATCTACGAGCGCACGGTGCGCGAGATCTTCCCGGACGAGCACCGGGGCGCCTTTACGCAGCTGCCCGACGGCCGCTGGGTCTGGACAACCTTCCATAAGTTCCAGTGGGACCTGAACTACAGCAACCCGGCGGTGTTCAATGCCATGGCGGGCGAGATGCTAGCCATTGCCAACCTGGGCGCCGAGATCCTGCGTCTGGACGCGGTGGCCTTCGTCTGGAAGCGCCCGGGCACGCCCTGCGAGAGCCTGCCCGAGGTGCACAACCTGATCCGCGCCTTCAACGCGCTGGCCCGGATCGCCGCACCGTCGCTGCTCTTCAAGTCCGAAGCCATCGTGCACCCGGCCGAGGTGATGTCCTACATCTCGCCGGAAGAGTGCCAGCTGTCGTACAACCCGCTGCAGATGGCGCTGCAATGGAACTCGCTGGCCACCCGTGAGGTGAACCTGCTGCAGCAGGCGCTGGAGAAATGGCACCACCTGCCGCACGACACGGCCTGGGTGAATTATGTGCGCAGCCACGACGACATCGGCTGGACCTTTGCCGACGAGGATGCCGCCCAGTTCGGCATCAACGGCTATGATCACCGCAAGTTCCTGAACCGGTTCTACAACAACCGCTTCCCCGGCAGCTTCGCCCGCGGCGTTCCCTTCCAGGAGAACCCCGACACGGGTGATGCCCGCGTGAGCGGCACCTTCGCCTCGCTGGCCGGTCTGGAGCAGGGCGACCCGCTGGCAGTGCAACGGATGCTGCTGCTGTTCAGCACGATCCTGAGCACGGGCGGCCTGCCGCTGATCTATCTGGGCGACGAGGTGGGCACGCTGAATGACCCCAGCTACCTGAACTCGCCCGACGAGGCCGATGACAGCCGCTGGATCCACCGCCCGCGCCGTGATGTGGCCCGCTACGAGCAGCGCAACAACCCCAACACGGTGCCCGGCCAGATCTACACCGGCTTGCGCAGCATGATCATCATCCGCGCCAACACGCCGGCTTTCGCCGGGGGCGAGCTGATCGGCTACCGGGCCGCCAATCCGGCGGTGCTGGGCTACACGCGCAGCAGCGCCGAGCAGACGGTGCTGGTGCTCGCCAACTACAGCGAGTTCGAGCAGCACTGCCCGGCCCAGGTCTTCCAGGCCATGCCCGACCATCCGGTGCGCGACCTGCTGACCGACCGCACGTACAACCTGCGCCATGGTGTGACGCTGGCACCTTACGGGGTGCTCTGGCTGGAAATCCGCGCGCCGGAGTCCGGCGCTCACGCCTGACCTCCTGACCGGCTACCGGGTTCTCCGCCCTGCGGGATCCGGCATCCGGTCGCTGGCGGCTGCCAGGCCAGGTCACCCTGTTTCGGGCAGCAGCCCCTCTCTCTACCCCCAACCCTTTTGCCTGAAGTAGAAAGGAGCTCTCTTGAAGAAGACGCAGATGATGGCCGCAGCCGGTACGGGCATCGTACTGGCCATGTCGTGCCTGAGTACATCGGCCATGGCCGAGAAGACCGCCACCCCCACCTTCTCGTTTGGCGCCTACATGCGCAGCGGCGCCGGCACCACGTCCGACGGTGGTTCGCAGGCCTGTTTCCGCCTGCCGGGGGCCGCAACGTTCTTCCGCCTGGGCAACGAATGCGATTCCTATGTGGACCTGAAGCTGGGGTCGCACCTGGGTGAGGTCAAGGGCACCAAGTTCGACGCCAAGATCACGCTGTCGCACGGCACCCAGGGCATGGCCAACTGGGAGCAGAGCACGCCGGCGCTGCGCGAGCTGTTCGTGACGGCCACGGACATCGGCTCGTCGCTGGACGTGCGGGCCCTGGACGGGTCAATCCTGTGGGTGGGCAAGCGCTTCTACAAGAACCCCGATGTCCACATGATGGACTACACGTACTGGGAGCCGGGTCAGGGCCCGGGCTTCGGTCTGGACAACGTGACGCTAGGGCCGGGCAAGTTCGCCTACGCGATGTTCCGGATGGGCGACTTCACCGGCTATGGGGTCAACAACGGCCTCAACGGCTACAACCCCGACCTGGTCGGCGGCGGCTCGCGTTCGGCCACGGTGCATGACTTCCGGCTGGAAGAGATCGGGGTCAATCCGGGCGGCAAGCTGACCGTGGGCATGGATCTGGTGCGCGCCAGCAACCGCGGCGGCACCAGCACCTATACCGTGGACACCACGCAGTCGGTGGACCTGGACAACAATCCGGCCACGCCGAACGTGGACGTGGTGGTGCGCGAGACCCGGACCATCGACAACAAGTCGGGCAACAACGGCACGGCGTTCACCCTGTCGCACGAGCAGGCCAATGCCTTCGGCCTGGGCGGCACGAACTCGGCAGTGCTGCAGTTCGCGCACGACGCGGCCCTGCTGAAGGGCTACGGCGTGGGTGGCAGCACCGACAAGCGCCGCGAGTGGATGGTGTTCGACCACTGGCTGTATGAGCCGGCACACAGCAAATGGTCGGCCACGTCGACCATCGGCTATCGCCACGCCAAGGTCAATGACGTGAAGATGCGCGAGATGTGGGTGGGCACCCGTCCGCTCTACAACATCAACGAGGTGCTGGGCCTGTTCTCCGAGCTGAGCCACCAGCGCGTCAAGCAGGATTCGCAATCGACCCGCACGCTGTCGAAGGTGACGCTGGGCACGCAGTTCTCGATGGGACCGGGCATGATGGCACGGCCCGCGCTGCGGTTCTTTGCCACCTATGCGAAGTGGAACGATGCGGCAGCCAATGCCGGCCCCGTGGCCTGCTCCGGTCGTGACTGCAGCACGGCCGTGACCTCGTTCGCCAACAAGCGTAGCGCCGTGACCTATGGTGCCCAGGTGGAAGCCTGGTTCTGATAGTCGCGTGCTCCCGGCGCCGGGGTCCGGCGCCGTCTTTCAGAGGAAATCACTCCCATGAAGATAGATCATCGCGTGGTGATGACATTTCGGCAGATATTGCTGATGAACTTCGGGTTCTTCGGCATTCAGTACAGCTTCGGGTTGCAGCAGACCGCCATCAACCCGGTGTTCAGCATGCTGAATGCCAACCCCGACCAGCTGCCGCTGCTGAACCTGGCCGGTCCGGTGACCGGTCTGATCATCCAGCCGCTCATTGGTGCCATCAGTGACCGGACCTGGATTCCCAGCCTGGGCCGTCGGCGCCCGTTCTTCCTGATGGGGGCGATCGGTTGCAGTGTCTGCCTGTTCCTGTATCCGCACGTCACCGAGCTGTGGATGGCCGTACTGCTGCTGTGGCTGCTGGACGCCAGCAACAACACCGCCATGGAGCCGTATCGCGCGTTCATCGCCGACAAGCTGCCCGATGAGCAACATGCCACCGGCTTCCTGATGCAGAGCTTCTTCGCGGGCCTGGGCATCACGCTGGCCAACGTGTCACTATATTTCTTCCAGCGCCACTTCACCGCCGTGACCGATGAAGGCATGCCGGTCTGGGTGTATGGCTCCTTCTACGTCGGTGCGTTCTGCTCGATCGCCACGGTGCTGATCTCGGTGCTGACCACCCCGGAAATCGAACCCACCCCCGAGGAGTTGGCCGAAATCCAAGCCAAACCCCACGGTCTGGTCGCTGCCGTCAAGGAGATCTACGAAGCCATCCTGGTAATGCCCAAGACCCTGTGGCAGCTGGGCGCGGTCTACATGTTCCAGTGGTACGCCATGTTCGTCTACTGGCAGTTCGTGTCGCACAGCATCGCAGACTCGGCCTTCGGCCGGCTGGAAGCCGCCACGCCGAAAGAGGCTGCTCAGCTGTATGAACAGGCGGTGGCCTGGACCGGACTGGTCAACGGCTTCTACAACGTCGTCACCTTCCTGTCGGCCTTCGTGCTGATGTACCTGGCCCGCAAGTATCAGGCCAAGCTGGTGCATGCCTTTGCGCTGGCCCTGATGTCCCTGGGGCTGTGCCTGTTCCCGCACATCAGCAACAAGTTCATGCTGTTCGTGCCGATGATCGGCTTCGGCATTGGCTGGGCCAGCATACTGGGCGTGCCCTACATGATCGCCGTGGCCGAGATTCCGTCGGGCCGCTATGGCGTCTACATGGGCATCATCAACATGATGATCGTGATCCCCATGCTGCTCCAGACGGTGAGCTTCGGCTGGATCTACACCCACGTGCTGGACGGTAATCCGGGTTATGCCATGACCTTCGCCGGTGTGCTGCTGCTGCTTGCCTGCATCACCACACTGTTCGTGTCGACGCCCCACATGCCGCGTCAGCACAACTTCCCGATGCAGAATCGCACTCAGAAGAAGGGCTGATCCACGTCCGGCATGGCTCGCCTCCCTGCGGGGTGCGGGCCATGCCCAGCGAATGGGCGTCATGTTCGCCCGGCGCTGCCGGGCTTTACGGGAAGCCGGTCCCTTTGCGGGGCCGGCTTTTTTCATGGGGCAGCTTTTACCTGGCCGACTCCCACCAGGTCGAGCGAGGCGGCTCGGCAAAGTCGAAGACCTGCCCGATCTCAGGCGTGACCACGTCCACACCCTTGCGATCCGCCTCGGCCATGAAGCGGCGGATCGGCTCTTTCCAGGGGTGGAACGCCAGGTCGAACTTGCCCCAGTGGATCGGGACCACCTGCCGTGCCTGCACGTCACGGACCGCCTGTACCGACTGCTCGGGCTGCATGTGGATGTAGGCCCAGCGTTCGTTGTAGGCACCGTTCTCCATCAGGGCCACATCGAAGGGGCCGTAGCGCCGACCAATCTCGGCAAAGTGCCTGCCGTAGCCACTGTCTCCATTGAAGAAGAGCGAGAAGCCCGGCATCTTCAGCACCCAGGAGCCCCAGAGAGTGGAGTTTCGGTTGTCGAAACGTCGGCCACTGAAGTGACGGGCCGGGGCCAGCGTGATGTCCATATCGCCCTGTCGGGTGGATTCATGCCAGTCCAGTTCGGTGATCTTGTCGTCGGCCACACCCCAGCGCAGCAGATGGGCGCGCACGCCCAGCGGTACCACATAGTGCCCCACCCTCGGATCCAGATCGCGGATGGCACGCCAGTCCAGGTGGTCATAGTGGTCATGTGACAGCAGCACGACGTCCAGTGTAGGGAAGTCGGCGGCGGTGACAGGATGCCGCATCGGGAAGGGAGCCCCTGCCAACGGGATGGGCGAGGCCCGGTTGACCAGCGGGTCAGTGACCATCACCTTGCCGGCCAGACGGAACAGCACGGTGGAGTGGCCCAGCCAGACGAACTGGCCATCCTCCAAGGGTTGCTCATGCAGGTTCAGCGGCCGGTTGAGCAGCAGTTCGGACGGCACCTTGCCCTCAGGGGGCGTCAGGACGTTGCGAAGCCATTCGATGACGCCGACCGGCTGGGTGTTTCCGGGTGACATCAACGGTGTGGGCTCGGCATTGCGAAAGACCTGACCATCGAACTGTGGCGAGGCCTGGATGCGCGCCAGGCTCCGGGCGTCCGGCTCGCCGCCGAATACGGGATGGAAACGGATGAAGAGCCAGGTGGCCAGAGCCAGGACAGCGGCAACGATGGCCAGCCACTTGAGAATGACAAGAAGGAAAGCAAGCATTCATCCCATATGGGGATTGCTGGCCGGAATCAACCCTACCGTACCCTTGGCGAAGGGAACTCCACCAGAGTGCAACCGCACCCAGGCGACCGCACAGGCCACATATCCCGCGCCTCCGTTCAGAAGCTCAGCGTCCGCCCTGCCCTGCGGCGACCGTCCGGTCGATCCAGCCGAACAGCTCGTCCAGATCGTAGTCGCCACTGTGCGACACGTCCCAGGGCATGAACAGGTCCACCTGCTTGCCCGTGTTCTGCAATCGCGTGGCCAGGATCACGGCGATGGCGTGGGAGGTGTCGCGGTCGGCGGTACCCACCCGGATGCGCCAGTGCTGAGGGCCTGCCTGCCGATGGGCGATGTAGTTCATCGGGTTCATCAGCCGGATGGTCTGGGCATCGGCCATGCCGGCATCCTTCACCGTGCTGTGCGCCGCCGAGTACGCGGTGAAATGCCGGGCATCCACCGTGTCGGTTCCGAATTCCTGATTCTCGCCACTGTCCAGCGCCAGACCATCGAAGGCGGGCGGCGTCTTCTGGCGGCCTGCGGCGCGTGCGAAGGCGGCAAAGTCCACGGCCTTCACCTTGCCGTCCTGAAGGGTCAGCCAGTCACGGTCGGACAGGTCCTTGCCGGCATCCAGCTGCTTCTGGGCCGAGGCGGCCAGATACGAAGCCACATGCGCCTTGAAGCTGCCGTTGCCCTGGGCATCCAGAGAGAGCTTCCGGCCATCCGGGCCCAGCAGATGCAGGGCATTCACATATTCGGTGAACAGCGTCTTGAGCTGGCTTGAAACCTTCTTCTGCTCGGAAGTGAGCACTCCCTTCACAAGCTTGCGCTCGACATGGAAGTCGATCTGACGCATGTCGATCTTGGCGTAGTCATCGACGCCATTGAATTCCCATTCGTAGGCGGCATCGGCCTGCTCCAGGATGGAAATCGGGCAGTAGGCCGAGACGGCAAAGATGTCGTCGGGCGCGTCGGCGGCCCCCAGTGCCTTCAGGTAGGGCTCGTAGTCGGGCTGGTTGGCGCTGGCCCCCAGCAGGACCGACAGCGCACCACCGGCGCTGGTCCCGTTGGAGATGATCCGGTTGGCATCACCCGGCATGGCAGCATCGTTGTGCTTCAGATAGCGAACCGCCGCCTTCAGGTCAACGACGGCGGCTGGCGCCTTGCCGGTGGCCTGGGTACGCCCCCGCGCGCCGGGCGAGACGACCACCAGGCCACGTGCCAGCGCTGTCTGCATGGCGTCGGCCTGGTCAGGGTCGCGCGGACCGAAGCCTGCCTGCCCCATCACCCCGGGCTTGGCCGGCATGTAGCCCCCCACCTGATTGGGCAGGAAGATGGGCGCCGTCCTGGCCGTGTAGCCATGGATGGTGCCACCCTGGAAGTAGGCCTCCGGCACGTAGATATTCAGGCTCTGGTACTCGGCATCGACCGGGTTGCGAACATAGACGACGTTCTCGTAAGCCCGGTAGGCCACGGCCTTGCCATTGACACGCGTGCTTCCGGACACGGGGGTGAGACGAGAGAAATCGAGGGTGTCCATGGCAGCCTGCTGGGTCTGTTGGGAGGCGTTTGCACGGACGCCATTCATTGAGGCCGAGGGCCCGTGCTGGCCGGCGGCCAATGCGACCGTTCCAACCAGCAGACTGCCGACAAGCAGGGCCAGCCGGGTGTGCCGCAGGAAGGGACGACCTTGCTGCGGCGGTGCCGAACGCGTCCGGAGGGATGGCGTGACATAGGTATTCATGGATTCTCCTGTGTCGAGGAGCAAAGGAAGGTGGATGTGCCAGAGCCAGCACATCCAGACGAACCTATTGGCCCTTGCGATGGAAACGGCTGGCCGCCCAGAGCATCAGCAGCGCCACGAACAGTGCCAGTCCGAAAGCTAGATGCAGGCCGTCGAGCATGGCAGCCCGGGCAGCCTCGGTGAGCGCACCGCCA
>CAUVLK010000003.1:0-30187 GCA_963552635.1 uncultured Lautropia sp.
TCATCGAGGGCTCGTGCAGTGCCACCGTCATCGAGCAGGTCAAGGCCCGTCAGGCGCAGGGCGCCAACGTGAGCGTGCAGACCGAGCCGGAGCAGCCCGCGCTGAAGTTCGAGAGCAAGCGCGGGACACAGGCCAGGCCCCGCCAGCAAGGCACCGACGGCGCTGATCAGCCGATGGTCAGGACGCGGCACTGAGCCGCGTCTACCACACCCCGCGCTGCATGGCCACGCCCTGGGCGCCTGCCTGACGGGCATCGTCCAGGTGCGCGGGGTGCAGGCCGCCCAGCGCATACACGGGAACAGGGGTCTGCTCGATCATCCGGGCCAACCCCTCCCATCCCAGCCCTGCCCTGCCAGGGTGACTCTGCGTGGGCAGCACAGGACCACACACGGCCAGGTCCAGCTTCAGCAACCCGGCCAGCTGCAGGTCTTCGGCACTGTGGCACGATGCTGCCGCCAGCGGATAATTGACCTGCAAGTATTCGATGGCCGCGCGCGGATCGCGAGCCGAGGTACGCAGATCGTCTCCGGTCAGATGAATGCCGCCTCGGGTCTTCTCGGCCGAAACCTGCGCGTAGGTTTCGGGATGACGACTGCTGACCATCAGCCGCACGTTGCCCCCCTGCACGCGCTCCAGCACCCCATTGAACAGCCGGTCAAAGCTGGCCGGCCCCATGCCGGGCTCGCGCAGCAGCAACAGCCGTGAAGGCGCGGCACATGGCCCCTTTGGGTTTTCCGGCACCGTCCCCTCCAGCCAGCGCACCAGGCACTGCAACCATTCATCGATGCCCCGTGCCGAAGCATCCGAAATGGCATAGACCGGTGGCAGGGACAGCCAGCGGATGGGGTCCAGTGATGCCGGCAGCAAGGGTTCGACATCGATGGCATCCAGAGCCCGCCAGGCCAGCTGCTGCCCTTCCCGGCCGCGCGGCTCGCCCTCCCAGGCCGTCACTCGGCGGAAATGCAGCCGCACGTGAGCGTGCTCGTAAACGTGCTCCCGCACCACCCACGGCTGCGAGGCCAGCACGTGGATGTCCAGCTCCTCTTCCAGCTCGCGCACGGCCGCCTGCGCCGCATCTTCACCGGGCTCGAACTTGCCGCCCGGGAACTCCCACCAGCCTTCATAGGGCTTGCCGGCCGGGCGCTGGCCCAGCAGGACCTGCCCATCCGGACGCATCAGGATACCGACGGCGACATTGACGATCTTGGGAGCGGACATGGAAATCGGAACGCTCCGACCTGCTGCATATCATGCATGACAGACCAGAGCCTTTCTGAGTTGAGAACGAGAAAAGGGAAACTGCCTGCAGGGCCCCTATGGTACGGGACGTCACCACCACGCGTGCTGTCTCCCTGCCCCGCGCCGCAGGATGCAATCACTGTCCGTGACGCCCCGCCCAGTCGCGCGCAAACTGCCAGGCCACACGGCCGGAACGGGAACCTCGCTCCAGCGCCCAGCGCAGCGCATCGGCCCGGGCGGCCTCCACCGCCGCGTCGTCGGCCCCGAAATGACGCAGCCAGTGTGCCACCACCGCCAGATAGTCGTCCTGCCGGAACGGGTAGAACGCGATCCACAACCCGAAGCGCTCGGACAGCGACACCTTCTCCTCCGAGGTCTCGCCCGGATGGATCTCGCCGTCGGCCTGATGGCTGGCCTGCAGGTTCTCGGACAGCATCTCGGGCATCAGATGCCGACGGTTGGAAGTGGCATAGACCAGCACGTTGTCGGCCTGGCCGGACAGCGATCCGTCCAGTACCGTCTTCAGCGCCTTGTAGGCCCCCTCCCCCTGCTCGAAGGACAGATCGTCGCAATAGACAATGAAGCGTTCGGGCCGGGCCTGCAACTGCTCGACGATCTCGGGCAGATCGGTCAGCTGCGCCTTGTCCACCTCCACCAGCCGCAGACCTTCGTCGCGGAAAGTGGGCAGACAGGCCTTGACCAGGGATGACTTGCCGGTACCCCGTGCACCGGTCAGCAGCACATTGTTGGCTGGCAGTCCACGCACGAACTGGCGGGTATTGGCCTCCACCAGACGCTTCTGCTCATCGACGTTCTGCAGGTCTTCCAGACGCAGCGTGGCGGGTCGGGCGATGGCCCGCAGCTCGCCCACGCTGCCGAAGGGCGTCTGGCGACGCTGCCAGCGGAAAGCGCTGGCCGACCAGTCGGGCTCACGCGCCACGGGCGCTGCCTGGGCAAGCTGGCCCAGCAGGGGTTCGACGGTGTCGAGCAAGCGACCGAGACGTTGCAGGACAGGCCGCAGCTCGTCGGCACGCAGCTCCTGATCAGACAGCCCGCTCATGACCGGTAATCCGCATTGATCGTCACATAGTCATGTGACAGGTCGCAGGTCCAGACGGTGGTGCTGACCGTGCCACGGTCCAGGCACACCCGCACGGTGAACTCGGCCTGCTTCAGCACGCGCTGGCCATCCTCCTCCCGGTAGCCCGGATCGCGCCCGCCCTGGCTGGCCACACGCACGTCGTCCAGCCACACTTCCAGCCTGTCCACGTCCAGGTCATCGATGCCGGCGTAGCCGATGGCTGCCAGGATGCGCCCCAGGTTGGGGTCGGACGCAAAGAAAGCGGTCTTGACCAGCGGAGAATGGGCAATGGCGTAGGCCACGGCCGCCGCCTCGTCCTCATTGCCGGCCCCTTCCACCTGGATGGTGACGAACTTGCTGGCGCCTTCACCGTCGCGCACGATGGACTGGGCCAGCTGCACGGCGGTCCCGGTCAGCGCCTGCAGCAGTTCGGCAGCCCCCAGATCGTCGTCACGGGCAATGCTCACCGCCCCCTTTCCAGTACTGACCAGCAGGAAGGTGTCGTTGGTGGACGTGTCGCCATCCACGGTGATGCGGTTGAAGCTGGCGTCGGCCACGCGACGCACCCATGTCTGCAACAGCTCGGGTGCAATCCTTGCATCGGTGGCAATCATGCCCAGCATGGTGGCCATGTTGGGACGGATCATGCCGGCCCCCTTGGAAATGCCGGTCATCACCACCTCGCCGCCGGGCAGCTTCACGCGGTGTGACACCGCCTTGGGCAGCGTGTCGGTGGTCATGATGGCCTCCGCCGCCTCCGTCCAGTGCGCGGGCGCCAGATCGGCCACGGCATCCGGCACGCCGGCCGTGATGCGCTCGACCGGCAGGTGCTCCAGGATCACGCCGGTGGACATCGGCAGCACGGTATCGGCCGGCACGCCCAGTGCGGCAGCCAAGGCCTGACAGACCTGCTGTGCGTTGCGCTGTCCTTCGGCACCGGTACCGGCATTGGCCACGCCGGTATTCACGATCAGCGCCCGCATCTGTCCCTGCGAAGCCGCCAGGTGCTGGCGCGACACCACCACAGGGGCGGCACAGAAACGGTTGCGGGTAAAGACGCCTGCCACCTGGGTACCCTCGGCCAGACGCACCACCAGCAGGTCGCGCCGACCCGGCTTGCGGATGCCTGCACGGGCAGTACCCAGTTCCACGCCGGCCACGGGCAACAGGCTGGCGGCATCGGGGGCGGTCAGATTGACGGGCATGGGGTCTTCCTCGTTGTTGGTTCCAGACCTGCGCAGCAGGAAACGGGTCTCTGCGGCCCAGGCTCACGGCATCGCACCTGACGACTTCGCAGGCTTCCCTGGAGGGGGCCGCCTTGAGTCGATCCGGAATTGCCGCATGGGAAGGACCAATGATAAAACGCCCACCGGATCAGGGAGATCCCGGTGGGCGTCGAGGGTCCCCTCAGGACGGGGACATGACGCATGACCAAGGCACCGTGTCCATCAGGGTGGACAAGGCCTGCACGTCGGCATCAGGCCAGCTTGCCGTGGCAGTGCTTGTACTTCTTGCCCGAGCCGCAGGGGCACGGATCGTTGCGACCCACATGGTGGCCGTTGACGATGGGGCGCTGAGCCGGGTTGGCCGACGCCACCTCCTGCAAGCGCAGGGCCACGGCTTCCGGATCCTCGTCCATGCTCCCCAGCTCGGAAGAGTCGGCATGCATCATGCGTGCGCCGCCTGCGGTCTGCTCGGCACGGTCCTCCAGCTGGTCGGCCACCTGCTCGGCCTCGGCCGCCGACTGGATCTGCACGTTCATCAGCACGCGGCTGACCTCGGTGCGGATGATGCCCAGCAGATTCTCGAACAGCTCGAAGGCCTCACGCTTGTACTCCTGCTTGGGATTCTTCTGCGCATAGCCACGCAGGTGGATGCCCTGGCGCAGGTGCTCCAGCGCCGACAGGTGCTCACGCCAGTGCTGGTCGATGGACTGCAGCATGATCGAGCGCTCGAAGTTGCCGAAGGCCTCGGCCCCCACCCGCTCGATCTTGGCGTGATAGAGCTTGTCGGCCTCTTCGATGATGCGCGCCAGGATGGCCTCGTCGCCCAGATCCTCGTTTTCCTTGAGCCACTGCGACACCGGCACCGGCAGCTGCCAGTCGTTCTGCAGCTCCTTCTCCAGACCGTTGATGTCCCACTGCTCTTCCACCGTGCCTTCAGGCACGTGACGGCGGAACACCTCTTCCAGCGCCCCCTGGCGCAGGTTGGTGATCACCTCCGAGACATCGGGAGTGTCCAGCAGCTCGTTGCGATGCGCATAGATGACCTTGCGCTGCTCGTTGGCCACGTCGTCATAGTCCAGCAGCTGCTTGCGGATGTCGAAGTTGCGGGCCTCGACCTTGCGCTGTGCGGACTCGATGGCGCGCGACACCAGACCGGACTCGATGGCCTCGCCCTCGGGCAGTTTCAGACGGTCCATGATGGCCTTGAGGCGATCACCGGCGAAGATCTTGAGCAGCGGATCTTCCATGGACAGGTAGAAGCGCGACGAACCCTTGTCGCCCTGGCGGCCGGCACGGCCACGCAGCTGGTTGTCGATACGACGGGACTCGTGCCGCTCGGTGCCGATGATGTGCAGGCCGCCCTTCTCGAGCACCTCCTCGTGGACCTTCTGCCATTCTTCCTGGAAGCGGGCAATCTCGGCCTTCTTGGCCTCGGCGTCCAGGTCCTCGCGCATCTCGATGGCGTTGATGACGCTGGAACGGCTGCCGCCCAGCTCGATGTCGGTACCCCGGCCCGCCATGTTGGTGGCGATGGTGATCTGGTGCGGCCGGCCGGCCTGCGCCACGATCTCGGCCTCGCGGTCGTGCTGCTTGGCGTTGAGCACGTTGTGCGGCAACCCGGCCTTCTTCAGCAGGTTGGACACCAGTTCGGAGTTCTCGATGGAGGTGGTGCCGACCAGCACCGGCTGGCCACGCTCGTGGCAGTCGCGGATGTCGGCCAGGATGGCGTCGTACTTCTCCTTGGCGGTGCGGTAGACCAGATCCTGCATGTCGTTGCGCACCATGGGCCGGTGCGTGGGCACCACCACGGTCTCCAGGTTGTAGATTTCCTGGAACTCGTAGGCTTCGGTGTCGGCCGTACCGGTCATGCCGGCCAGCTTCTCGTACATCCGGAAATAGTTCTGGAAGGTGATCGAGGCCAGCGTCTGGTTCTCGGCCTGGATCTTCACGCCTTCCTTGGCTTCCACCGCCTGGTGCAGGCCATCGGACCAGCGCCGGCCTGCCATCAGGCGGCCGGTGAACTCGTCGACGATGACGACCTCGTCGTTCTGCACCACATAGTGCTGGTCACGCAGGAACAGCGTGTGCGCCCGCAGCGCCACCATCAGGTGGTGCACCAGCGAGATGTTGGCGGCGTCGTACAGGCTGGCGCCCTCGGGCAGCAGGCCCAGCTGCGTCAGGATCTGTTCGGCATGCTCGTGGCCAGCTTCGGACAGATAGGCCTGATGCGCCTTGTGATCCACCCAGTAGTCGCCCGGAGGATCTTCCTCGCCCTGCTTGGGCTCGCTCTCCATCGGCGTGAGCATGGGGGGCACGGCGTTCATCCGCACGTACAGTTCGGCGTTCTCCTCGGCCGGACCGGAGATGATCAGCGGCGTGCGCGCCTCGTCGATCAGGATCGAGTCCACCTCGTCGACGATGGCGTAGAACAGCTTGCGCTGCATGCGCGATGCGGCGTCATACACCATGTTGTCGCGCAGGTAGTCGAAACCGTACTCGTTGTTGGTACCGTAGGTGATGTCGGCCTGATAGGCGGCCCGCTTCTGGTCGGGCGGCTGCTGGGCCACGATGACGCCCACCGTCAGGCCCAGGAAGTTGTACAGCCGTCCCATCCAGGCCGCGTCACGCTGGGCCAGATAGTCGTTGACCGTAACCACGTGCACGCCCCGGCCGGCCAGCGCATTCAGATAGACCGCCAGCGTTGCCGTCAGCGTCTTGCCCTCGCCGGTGCGCATCTCGGCGATCTTGCCGGCGTTCAGCACCATGGCGCCCAGCATCTGCACGTCGAAGTGACGCATGCCCAGGATGCGCTTCGAGCCCTCGCGACAGACCGCAAAGGCCTCGGGCAGGATGGCGTCCAGCACATCGTTCACCGGCTTGCCGGCTGCCACCTCTTCCTGGATGCGCGTCTGGAACTCGCGGGTCTTTCCACGCAGCTCGTCGTCGGACAGCGCCTCCATCTGTGGCTCAAGCGCATTGATGCGCGCCACACGACGGCGGTATTGTTTCAGGAGCCGCGAATTGCGGCTGCCGAAGATGCTGGTCAGTAGTGTCTGGAACATTGGCAGGAGGGTTCTGCAGGCGATAATGGGAGCCACGGCGACATGCCGGGACCATCATGACCTTGGCAAAGTAAGCTGAAAATGGTATCACGCGACCCAGAATTCAACGGCCAATCCCCATCGAGGCCTGCCTCAGGCCGACCGGCGCGCCCCCCGGCGGGGTCTGGCGGCAAAGGCGTGGGCAGCGCACAACAAGGCAGCAGCCGGCGGCGCACGCTGCGCGACCGCGACCGCGAGGGCCGTCCCATGCTGGAGCACATGAAGGCCCGCACGCCCGAGCTGTGGCAGACCTGGCAGCGTCTGGATCGCCTGGGAAGGGACCTGCACACCATCCTGCCCTCCGTGCGCCTGATCCCCATCAAGCTGGATCGCCAAGTGCTTCTGGTCACGGCGCCCTCCAGCGCCATGGCGGCACGACTGCGTCAGTACGAGCCGAGGCTGGTCGACGGCCTGCAGGCCCGAGGCTGGCTGGTCAACCGTGTGAAGTTCCGGCCCAACACCGTCTTCATGCCCGTGCCGCCTCCACCGCGGGCCAAGCAGCCCGTATCGCCCCGCGCCGTCGAATCGATGGCCGCCCTGGCAGCCTCCGGGCAGGTCACGCCGGAGCTGCGTGCCGCCCTTGAGGCCTTCGTGCAGCGGCAGCGAGGGTACCTGCAGGGACAATGAACGGAAAGCGGCTGGCAGGCGGATGCCCCCGCTATTCGTTCAGCTAATCAGCAAAGGGGGGTCTCAACCCCAATCCAGCGAGAACGTTGGCAGGTTGCGGCGTTGGGTAAAGGTGACGATCTCGTGACTTTCGGGATCATCCAGCACGGCTCGCACCAGCAGGTTGTTCATGTGGTGGCCGGACTTGCGGGCGTGGTAGGCGCCCAGGATGGGATGACCGATGAGGTAAAGGTCGCCAATGGCGTCAAGCGCCTTGTGCTTGGCGAACTCGTCGCGGTAGCGCAGGCCGTCTGAGTTCAGCACGCGATCGTCATCGACAACGATGGCGTTGTCCAGACTGCCGCCCAGGGCCAAGCCATGCTTGCGCAGCAGTTCCACCTCGCTGGCCATCACGAAGGTGCGGGCGCGGGCGATTTCCTGGACGTAGGACGTGGTGGCGAAGTCGATCTCGATGCGCTGGCCGGTGGCATCAATGGCCGCCTGCCCGAAAGCGATCTCGAAGCTGAACTTCATGCCTTCATGGGGCTCCAGTCGCACCCATTTGTCGCCATCGACGATCTCGACGGGCTTGAGGATGCGGATGAAACGCTTGGGCGCAGCCTGTTCTTCCAGGCCGGCCGATTGCAGCAGATAGACGAAGGAGCCCGCCGAGCCATCCAGGATGGGCACTTCGCTGGCAGTGATGTCGATCTGCGCATTGTCGATGCCCAGCCCGGCCAGGGCGGACATCAGGTGTTCGATGGTGTGGACGCAGACCTGCAGTCCCGGGCCTTCAACATCCGCCGACAGCGTGGTGTTGAGCCGCGTATCGGTGATGCGATGGGCAAGCGCCGGCAACTCGACGACCGGATCGAGGTCCACCCGACGAAAGACGATACCGGAGTCGACCGGACCAGGCTTGATGTTGAGGGAAACCCGTTGCCCCGAATGCAGGCCGATACCGATGGCCTGCACCGGTCCACGCAGGGTTCGCTGTCTCAGCATCTTCCAACTCCGTCAGTGTTGGGGCCGGCATCGTGGCCCGAAGGGGTTGAGGGTCAGGCATTCATGGCCATGGGCTCATGGCCGTTCATCCATGGGCGACACGGACACGATCACCCCGCCATGACAGCGGCTGTGCGAAGCCCGTGGCCCTGGCGTGCCGGGCAGATCCCTGGAGCGCTGCGAACACCGGGCACTGCCCATGACGGCAGATGCCCCGGATCCACGCGACGCCTCCCGGACTGCGCCGGCCGCCGATCAGGGCCAGGACGGGCGATCAGTCGGCCTGGCGACGCAGGAAGGCAGGAATGTCCAGACGCTCGACGCCCTTCTGGGACATGGCGTTGACACGCTCGGCCGCCTGGCTGCGCGGGTTGCGGAACACGTTCGGCTCGTCCAGACCACCGATGGCGTCCACCGTGTCCAGGGCCAGATCGTCAGTACCGGTCTTGACGGCCGGCTGAGAGACCAGCTGGGGCTTGCGAACCACCTTGCCGATGCCGGTTGCCACGACGGTGACGCGCAGCGAGTCTTCCATGTCCTCGTCGTAGACGGTACCGTGGATGATGGTGGCGTCTTCGGCGCAGAACTGCTTGATGGTGTTGATGACCTCGTTGGTCTCACGCAGTTTCAGCGAGCGGCTGGCGGTGATGTTGACGATCACACCACGGGCACCATGCAGGTCGACGCCATCGAGCAGCGGCGAGGACACGGCCTGTTCGGCAGCCAGACGTGCACGGTCCAGACCCGAAGCCTCGCCGATACCCATCATGGCCTTGCCCTGCTCACCCATGATGGTCTTCACGTCAGCGAAGTCGACGTTCACCAGGCCGGGCACGTTGATGATCTCGGCAATGCCGGCCACCGCGTTGTGCAGCACATCGTCGGCGCGCTTGAAGGCGTCTTCCAGGGTGGCGTCCTCGTCCATCACCTCGAAGAGCTTCTCGTTGAGCACCACGATCAGCGAATCCACCTGGCCGATCAGGTTCTCGATGCCCTCGTCGGCCACGCGCTGCTTGCGGCTGCCTTCGTAGTTGAAGGGCTTGGTGACCACGCCCACCGTCAGGATGCCGAGTTCCTTGGCGATCTCGGCGACCACAGGCGAAGCGCCGGTACCGGTGCCCTTGCCCATGCCGGCGGTGATGAACACCATGTTGGCGCCTTCCAGGGCAGCGCGGATGTTGCCACGCTCGGCCTGGGCCGCAGCCCGGCCCGCCTCGGGATTGGCACCGGCGCCCAGACCGGCATCACCCAGCTGGATGGTGCGGCCGGCCAGCGAACGGGCCAGCGCCTGGCGGTCGGTGTTCACGGCGATGAACTCGACGCCCTGCACGCCACGGTTGACCATGTGGTTGACGGCATTGCCACCGCCACCACCGACGCCCACCACCTTGATGACGGCGCCATCGACATCTGTTTCCAACATCTTGAACGTCATAGCTGAAAAACCTCCTGTTTTGAATGAACAGTCGTCAGGCGCGCCGCTATGGCATGAGCCTCCGGACTGGCGGGTGCGGCACCGGGCAAGGATACCGTTCCCTGTCGGCCGCCCTTCCGGGCGACCCGGCGATCATTCGGGATCGAACGTGATTCTGTCTCAGAAACTCCCGAAAAACCATTCTTTCATGCGGCGAATCGTGTCCCGGAAGGACCCCGACTGCTCCGCGACCTTGCGGCCCTTCAGGCGCTGCTGGCGGGCTTCCTCCAGCAGGCCCATGGCCGTGGCGTACCTGGGTGTGCGAACGACATCGGAGAGGCTGCCGCTGTAGGCAGGAGCCCCCACGCGCACGGGCTTGAGGAAGATGTCCTCGGCCAGCTCGGCCATGCCCGGCAGCAGGCTGGAGCCGCCAGTGAGCACGATGCCGGACGACATCGACTCTTCGTAGCCCGATTCGCGGATGGTCTGCTGGACCATCTGGAACAGCTCTTCCACGCGCGGCTCGATGACCGATGCCAGACCCTGCTTGGACAGCGAGCGCGGCCCGCGATCCCCGATCCCGGGCACCTCGATCTTCTCGCCCGGGTTGGCCAGTGTGGGCTTGGCCAGACCGTGACGCAGCTTGATTTCCTCGGCATCGGCCGTGGGCGTGCGCAGCGCCATGGCAATGTCGTTGGTGATCTGGTCGCCCGCCACCGGAATGACGGCCGAATGGCGGATGGAGCCGCCGACGAACACGGCGATGTCGGTCGTGCCGCCGCCGATGTCCACCAGTGCCACGCCCAGTTCCTTCTCGTCATGGGTGAGCACCGCGTTGGCCGACGCCAGCGGCTGCAGGATGAGGTCCTGCACGGCCAGCCCGCAGCGACGCACGCACTTGATGATGTTCTGCACCGCCGAGACGGCACCCGTCACCACATGCACCTTCACGTCCAGCCGCACGCCGCTCATGCCCACCGGCTCGCGGATGTCCTCCTGGCCATCGATGATGAACTCCTGGGGCAGCACGTGCAGGATCTGCTGGTCGGTGGGGATGGCCACCGCCTTGGCAGTCTCGATGACGCGCGCCACATCGGCCTCGGTGACTTCCTTGTCCTTGATGGCCACCATGCCGATGGAATTGAAGCTGCGGATGTGGCTGCCGGCGATGCCGGTGACCACCTGCTGGATCTTGTTGCCGGAAGTGATCTCGGCCTCTTCCAGGGCAGCCTGGATGGAGGCAACCGTCTTCTCGATGTCGACGACGACACCCTTCTTCAGGCCGTTCGATTCATGCTGGCCGGTGCCGATGACCTCGATCTCGCCATCCGCATGCAGCTCGGCCACGATCGCCACCACTTTCGAGGTGCCGATGTCCAGGCCTACCAGCAGATCCTTGTTGTCACGTGTCATGATCCGTTCCGGCACTCAATGAAGGTTGTCACGATGAGGATGACCGTTGCCGTCATGCGGCTCCAGCGCACCGGGAGCACGCACGGCAAAGCCGTTCGGGTAGCGCAGGTCGATGACCTCGGCACGGCCGTTCAGGCGCGCCTGGATCAGCGGATGCGCCGTGACCCAGCGGGCCACGCGGTCGGCCACGGGCAAGCCTTCGTCACGCCCCATCTTCAGGGTGATGCCACTGTCGAGCCGTGCCGTCCACGACTGGCGGTCGGACAGTTCCAGTTCCACCGGCTGCATCGACAGCGGCAGCAGTTGATGGGCCAGCTCGTCGTAACGGCGGGCGACCAGCGCCTGGCTGCCGTCCGGGCCGGACAGCAGCAGCAGGTTCTGGTGATTGGCAACTTCGGCAGGATTCACCGAAAACAGTTCCCCATGGGTGTTGACGAAACGACCGCTGTCATCCTTCCAGCGCGCCAGCACCTGGTGCTCTTCGAGCGCAACGAAAAGACGGTTGGGCCAGATGCGGCGAACTTCGGCACGGCGTACCCACGGTACCTGCTCGAAATGCTCACGGACACGATCCAGCCCCACGGTAAAGAAATTTCCTTCCAGACGATTGACACCCTGGGCATCCATCATCCGTTGATCGACATGATCCAGCGTGCGCCCGCTGACCGGCCCCACCTCGATGGCCAGCAGATCGAACGTCGATCGCTGGCCGACCCACCAGATGCAGGCAAGCAGCAGGCAGCCGAACGCAGCCATTACCATAACGTTGGCAATGGCGTTCAGCGCGCGCGGATCATGCCACAAATTCACGCAATTGCCTCCAATGCAACACGTCGTTGTATTTTCAGCGATGCCTGAGCCGTCAGGCCCAGAACCAGATCCTCATACGAGATGCCTGCGGCACGCGCCGCCATGGGCACCAGCGAATGGCCGGTCATGCCCGGCGACGTGTTCACTTCCAGCAGCCAGGGCCGCTGCGTGCCGTCGTCCAGCATGATGTCGACACGCCCCCAGCCCTCGCAGCCCACGGCCCGATAGGCCGCCTCGGCCAGCGACGCGATGTCGGCCGCCATGGCCGGAACGAGCGGTGCGGGGCACAGGTAGCGCGTGTCGTCGGTGAAATACTTGTTGCGGTAGTCGTAGTTGCCGTTGGGCGCACGGATCTCCACGATGGGCAGCGCACGCGCGGCCGCACCACTGCCGATGACGGCCACCGTCAGCTCGCGCCCCTGCACGAAGCGCTCGGCCAGCACCGGAAAATCGATGTCGGCAGCGCGCTCATAGGCTGCAGGCAGACGGTCCAGCGAATCGACGCGGGTCAGACCCAGCGTGGAGCCCTCATGCGGCGGCTTGATGATGAGCGGCAGGCCCAGACGCTCGGCCAGCCCGGCCAGCTGGTGCGGGCCCAGCAGCACCTCCCAGGGTGGCGTGGGCAGGCGGCCCGCCTGCCACATCTGCTTGGTGCTGATCTTGTCGATGGCCACTGCCGATGCCATGACGCCCGAGCCGGTGTAGGGAATGCCCAGCATCTCCAGAACGCCCTGGATGGTGCCGTCCTCGCCATAGCGGCCATGCAGCGCGATGAAGGCGCGGTCGTAGCCTGCCTTTTCCAGGTCTCCCAGCGATTGTTCCGCCGGATCGAAGGCCTCGGCATTGACCCCCTTGGCCTGGAGGGCCTTCAGCACATTGCGGCCGGAATCCAGCGAGACGTTGCGCTCGGATGAATGTCCGCCCATCAGCACCACGACGCGTCCCAGCGCATCGGGGTCGATCTGCACGGGGAACGGCAGCGGATTCAAGGATTCACTCATGCTCGGCTCCTTGTCGGGAAGGCGTGGCGGCGGACATCCGGGCCACGATCTGCGCAGGGATGGTACCGATGCTGCCTGCGCCCATCGTGATGACGACGTCGCCTGGCTGCACCAGTCCCAGTACCGTCGCCGGCAGCTCGGCGACATCGGCGACGAACAGCGGATCCCGCTGGCTGGCAAGCCGTACGGCGCGCACCAGTGCCCGACCGTCTGCAGCCACGATCGGAGGTTCACCGGCTGCGTATACTTCGGTCAGGATGAGCTGATCGGCCATGCCCAGCACACCGACGAAATCCTCGAAGAGATCGCGCGTGCGGGAATAGCGGTGTGGCTGGAAGGCCAGCACCAGCCGCCGCGTCGGAAATGCACCGCGAACGGCCCGAAGCGTCGCCTCGATCTCGACCGGGTGATGCCCGTAGTCATCGATGAGGGTAAAGGTACCCGATGCGGCTGCCGTTTGGCCAGCCTGTGCGCCCTCGCGCCCTTCACGTGCGGGTACCGGTACCTCACCGTATCGTTCAAAACGTCGTCCAACCCCGCGGAATTCCGCCAACGCCGCCACGATGGCATCAGCCTTCACACCCAGTTCGGTGGCGATGGCAATGGCTGCCAGGGCATTGCGCACGTTGTGCTCGCCGCTCAGCGCCAGCGAGACTTCCAGAGGCGGCTCGTTCTCGCGCAGCACCTGGAAGTGCATCCGGTCACCCTCGGCACGCACGTCCACGGCCCGGACCTGCGCATCCTTGCCCAGTCCATACGTGATGGTGGGCTTGGACACGAAGGGGATGATCTCGCGCACGTGTGGATCATCCAGACACAGCACCGCCGAGCCGTAGAACGGCAGCCGGTTCAGGAAGTCCACGAACGCCTGCTTCAGACGGGCCATGTCATGGCCGTAGGTGTCCATGTGGTCAGCGTCGATGTTGGTGACGGCCGCGATCATGGGCAGCAGGTTCAGGAACGAGGCATCGGACTCGTCGGCCTCGACCACGATGTAGTCACCGCTGCCCAGTCGCGCATTGACGCCGGCACTGTTCAGACGCCCGCCGATCACGAAGGTGGGATCCAGCCCCGCCTTGGCCAGGATGGAGGCAACCAGGCTGGTGGTGGTGGTCTTGCCGTGCGTTCCGGCAATGGCCACCCCCTGCTTGAGCTTCATCAGCTCGGCCAGCATCAGTGCGCGCGGCACCACCGGCACGCGCCGGGCACGTGCACGGCGCACTTCCGGATTGTCGGCGCGCACGGCCGTGGACACCACCACGCAGTCGGCGTCTTCCACATGCTCGGCCTGGTGTCCGACGTGGACCTTGGCGCCCAGGCTCTCCAGGCGCTCGAGTACCGCCGAGCGGTTCATGTCCGAACCGCTGACCGAATAACCCAGGTTGAGGAGCACCTCGGCAATGCCGCTCATGCCGGCGCCGCCGATGCCCACGAAATGAATCTTCCGTACCTTGTGTTTCATGCTCTTGCCACTGCCTCGCAGGTATCTGCCACGATGGAGGCGGCATCGGGTTTGCCCAGGGCGCGCGCCTTGACCGCCATGGCCGCCAGGGCCGGACGGTTGAACTGCGCCAGCAGCGACGACAGCCCCGAGGGCGTCAGCTCGCTCTGGGGAATGAGGATGGCCGCACCGGTTTCGGACAGGAAACGGGCATTGCCGGTCTGGTGGTCGTCCACCGCATGGGGGTAGGGAATCAGGATCGAAGCGACCCCGGCCGCCGCCAGTTCGGACACCGTGGTGGCGCCGGCGCGGGCGATCACCAGATCGGCCTCGGAATACGCTTCGGCCATGTTGTCGATGAACGCGACGGCCTGTGCATCAACCGCTGCGTTCTTGTAGTTGGTCCGCAGCTCTTCCAGATGCGCACGACCGCTCTGATGCAGGATCTCCGGGCGCCGCTCGGGCTCGATCAGCCCGAAGGCGTTGGGAATGATGCGATTGAAGACCTGCGCGCCCAGGCTGCCCCCCACCACCAGCACCTTCAGCGGACCGCTGCGCTCACGGTAGCGCAGTTCGGGGGCCGGAATGGCGGAAATGGCGCGGTTGACCGGATTGCCCACCCAGACCGCCCGCGACATCGCGCCCGGGAAAGCCACCAGCACACGCGCCGCAAAGCGCGCCAGGAAGCGGTTGGCCATGCCGGCCACCGAATTCTGCTCGTGCAGCACCATCGGCACGCCCTGCTTGCGCGCCACCAGGCCCCCGGGCACGGTGACGTAGCCGCCCATACCCAGCACCACATGCGGACGCACTTCCTGGAAGGCCTTCTTCGCCTCGCCGCAGGCACGATGCAGGCGCAGCGGCATGCGCAGCTTGGCCATCAGGCCCTTGCCCCGGAAGCCCTGGAAATGCACGTGCTTCATCTCGATGTCGTGCTGGGGCACCAGCAGCGCCTCCATGCCGTCCGGGTTGCCCAGCCAGAAGATCTCCCAGCCGCGCTCGCGCAGCTGTTCGGCCACGGCCAGCCCCGGGAAGATGTGGCCACCAGTACCGCCGGCCATGATCAGGACGCGCTTGGCGCTCATGCCATTTTCCCCCGCATCAGTCTGCGATTCTCGACATCGATGCGCAGCACGATGGCCATGGCCACGCAATTCATCAGGATGGCGGTGCCCCCGAAGCTCATGAAGGGCAGCGTCAGCCCCTTGGTGGGCAGAAGCCCCAGGTTCACACCCAGGTTGATGAAGACCTGCAGGCCGATCCAGAGCCCGATGCCCTGCGCGACCAGCCCATTGAAGAACTCCTCGAAAGCGATGGCCTGACGGCCGATCTCGAAGCAGCGGCGCACCACCCAGAAGAACATCAGGATGACCACCAGCATGCCGACCATGCCCAGCTCCTCGCCGATGGTGGCGAACAGGAAGTCGGTATGCGGTTCGGGCAGGAAGTTGAGCTTGGCCACTCCGGCGCCGAGTCCGCTACCCAGCCATTCACCCTTGCCGATGGCCATCAGCGAATGGGTGAGCTGATAGCTGCTGCCCTCGGCATTGGCACGCGCAAACGGATCCAGATAGGAGAAGAAGCGCGCCCGCCGGAAGGGCACCAGCAGGATGAAGGCGGCAAACACGAAGCCCAGGAAGGCCGCCATGCCGAAGAAGAGCCGGGGGTTCATGCCGCCCAGAAAGAGCACGCCCATCGCCACCAGCAGGATGACGATCAGTGCCCCCAGGTCGGGCTGGCGCATGATGAGCATGCCGACCACCGACAGGGCGATGGCCATCGGCACGAATGCCCGCCACAGGTGCGGCATCAGGGTCTGCTTGCGCACGGCATAGTCAGCCACATACAGCACCACGAAGAGCTTCATCAGCTCGGTGGGCTGCACGGTGGCCACGCCCAGCGAAACCCAGCGGTAGGCGCCTCCGGCCCGTTTGCCGATGCCGGGCACGAAGACCAGGACCAGCAGCAGCACGCCGCCGAAGAACAGTGGTCTGGCCAGCCGCTGCCAGCGCGCCGGCGGCACCGCATACGCGAACAGCCCCGCCACCAGTGCCACGCAGATGGCCACGCTCTGGCGGACCAGATAGAAGGTGGAAGCGTCGCCGGACGGGTCGCGCTTTTCCATCAGCGCGATGGAAGCCGAATACACCATCACCAGACCCAGCCCCAGCAGCAGCGCCGTCATCCACATCAGCGCCTCGTCGAAGCGCTGCACGTTGCTGTTGGCCAGGGTGCGCTGCGTGAGCCCGCGGCTGGCAGCCGCCGGCGCGCGACGTCCACGCGCAGCGGTTGCGGGCTTGCGCGCATCGGCAGCCCCTCCTCCCAGCCAGGCAAAGCCCGGCAATGCAGCCAGGCGATTCAGCATGGTTGACCTGCCTCCTCGGCCATGGCGCGCACGGCCGCGGCAAAGACCTCGCCCCGGTGGTCGTAGCCCCGGAACATGTCGAAGCTGGCGCAAGCCGGCGACAGCAGCACCACGTCACCCGCCTGCGCAAGGCGTGCACAGGCGCGCACGGCAGCATCCATGTCGGCCGCATCCTCCAGTACGACGCCAGTGTCTGCGAGCGCAGCGCGCAGGATCGGTGCGTCACGGCCGATCAGCACCACGGCGCGGGCATGTGCGGCCACCGCCGGCGCGAGCAGCGAGAAATCCTGATCCTTGCCCACACCGCCTGCAATCAGCACGGCACGACGGCCCAGGCCCTGCAGGGCGGCCACCGTGGCCCCGATATTGGTGCCCTTGCTGTCATCGATGTACTCAATGCCATTGACCACCGTGACCGGTTCGCAGCGGTGGTGATCGGTCACGAAGGCGCGAAGCGCATGCAGCATGGCGCGCATCGGCACATCACAGGCGCGCAGCAGCGCCAGTGCCGCCAGCACGTTGGCATGGTTGTGGGCGCCCTGCACACGCAGCGCGTCAGCCGGCATCAGACGGTTGAGCACGAAATCCACGGGCTCGACCTTGCGACGGCGGCCACCGGGAATCTCTTCCGGCATGGCTTCGGTCAGCCAGGCCAGACCGCCCTCGCGCACCAGACCGAAGGCCGGTGCGGAATGCGGAGTGTGCAGCGAGAAATCGGTACGCGGCGCCAGCACGGGGACCTCGACCTTGGCCTTGGCACGCGATCGCCCCTTGGCAGGCTGGGGAGCCTCGAGCTCGGCAGGCACCTCCCACGGCGCGGGCAGGTCCGGGTCGGCCAGCGGGTCGTCGAGATTGACGACACGGCGCTCTGCCGCCGGATAGATGCGCAGCTTGGCCGCACGGTAGTTTTCCATCGAGCCATGCCAGTCCAGATGGTCTGGCGTGACGTTGAGCACCACAGCCGCCTGGCAGGCGGGTGGCTGCGACACGGCCAGCTGGAAGCTGGACAGCTCCAGCGCCCACAGCCGCGGCATGGCGGCGGCAGCGGCACTAGGATGCAGGCTCTCGGACGCTGATTCACCCTCGGGCACCGATTCCTGCGGTGGAGCCGACACGGGCTCGATGGGCAGGTCGCCCAGACGATCCATCAGCGCATCCAGCATGGAGGGGCTGATATTGCCGGCGGCCACGGCTTCCAGGCCTGCTTCGTTGGCCAGGAAGGCGCAAAGTCGCGTGACGGTGGTCTTGCCGTTGGTGCCGGTAATGGCCACCACATCGGTCTTGGCCCCCTGCGCGCGCAGCGTGGCGATGGCATCCATGAAGAAATCCAGCTCGCCGTGGACGGGAATGCCCCGTTCGCGGGCAGCTGCGTGCAGCGCGGCACCGGCGCCCGTCTCGCAGGAGACGCCCGGGCTCCACGCCAGCAGATCGATCTGGCCGGCCGCATCAAGCACGCCGGCATCCAGCGTGCGGCTGTGGAAGGTTGCCCCCGGCACCTGTGCGTGCAGGGCCTCCAGGCCCGGCGGCTGGGCGCGATCATCGAAAACCAGCACATCGCTGCCGGAACGCGCCAGCCAGCGCGCCATGGCCAGGCCCGACTGACCCAGCCCGATGACGGCCGCCCGTTTCCGATTGAGTTCGATCATGCCCATGTCAACGCAGCTTCAGGGAAGACAGGCCAAACAGCACCAGGACCATGGTGACGATCCAGAAGCGGACCACCACCTGCGATTCCTTCACGCCACCCACCTCGAAGTGATGGTGCAGCGGCGCCATGCGAAAGATCCGCCGGCCAGTGCCATAACGGCGCTTGGTGTACTTGAACCAGGACACCTGCAGCATCACGGAGACGGTTTCGGCCACGAAGACCCCGCCCATGATGAACAGCATGATTTCCTGGCGGACGATGACGGCGATGCAGCCCAGCGCGGCGCCCAGCGCCAGCGCACCCACATCGCCCATGAAGACCTGGGCCGGATAGGCGTTGAACCACAGGAAGGCCAGCCCCGCCCCGAAGATGGCGCCACACAGCACGATCAGCTCGCCGGCACCCGGTACATAGGAGATGAGCAGGTAGCGTGCGAACACCGCATTGCCGGTAACGTAGGCGAAGATGCCCAGCGCACCGCCCACCAGCACTGCCGGCATGATGGCCAGACCGTCCGCCCCATCCGTGAGGTTGACGGCATTGCTGGTGCCGACGATGACGAAATAGCTCAGCGCCACGAAGCCGGCCACGCCCAGCGGGATGTTCCATTCCTTGAAGAACGGGATCTGCAGGTCGGTGGTCTCGGGCAGCGGCAGCGAGAAGCCGCTGCTCATCCACTGATGAAAGAGCTGGAAGGCTTCGGCCACCGACTGGGTGGGAATGGCAAAGGCCAGATAGAAGGCCGCCAGCAGGCCCAGTGCGCTCTGCCAGAAGTATTTCTCGCGCGCCGACATGCCCTTGGGATCGTGGTGAACGACCTTGCGGTAGTCATCGACCCAGCCCACCAGGCCAAAGCCCAGCGTGACCAGCAGCACTACCCAGACGAAACGGTTGGAAAGGTCAGCCCACAGCAGCGTGGACAGGCCCACGGCGATGAGCACCAGCACGCCGCCCATGGTGGGCGTGCCGGACTTGACCAGGTGCGTCTGCGGGCCATCCTGCCGGACCGCCTGGCCGATCTTCATGGCGGTGAGACGACGAATGACCGCCGGGCCGCACAGCAGACCGATGAAGAGCGCCGTGAGCGTGGCCAGCACGGCACGCAGCGTGATGTAGTTGAATACCGAGAACACGCGGTATTCGTTGGCCAACCATTGCGTGAGCAGCAACAGCATCAATGTTCTCCCTGCGGCGACGCCATGTCGACCCACGCCCGGACAACGCGCTCCATCTTCATGAAGCGCGATCCCTTGACCAGAATGCTGGCGATGCCGGCCGGCGCCTGCGGATATTCCGCCAGCAGGGCCTCGACCGTCTCCCAGTGCTGCACGCCACCTGCCTGGGCTGCAGCTTTCATGTCCTTGCCGACAGCCCAGACCTGCTCGATGGCCCGGCTGACGGCGTATTCACCCACTTCGCGGTGGAAGGCCTCGGCCTGTGCTCCGGTCTCGCCCATATCTCCCATCACCAGCAGGCGTGAGGCCGGCTGGTCGGCCAGCACGTCGATGGCAGCACGCATCGAATCGGGGTTGGCGTTGTAGGTGTCATCAATGAGGGGCACACCCTGTGCGGTGTGCGTCCGCCGCAAGCGACCATTGACCGGCTCGAAGGCAGCCAGGCCGCGCACGATGGCCTCCACTGGAACCCCCAACGCCAGCGTGCAGGCGGCGGCAGCCAGTGCATTGCGCACGCTGTGGCGACCGGCGATGTTGAGCCGGATGTCGACGAGGGTCTCACCCAGGCGCGCGCGGAAATGCTCGGGACGTGCATCACGGGCCGCCGCCACGAACAGATGAGGCGTGCCGGCCTCCACCATCAATGGCGCATCAGCCTGCAGCGACGCCTCATCAGCCACCAGGCCGAAGTTCAGCACACGGTGCCCCTGTGCCAGCGCCTGCCAGATGGGCGTGCAGGGGTCATCGCCCGGAAACACTGCCACCCCGCCGGCCGCCAATGCATCGAACACGGTACCGTTCTCACGAGCGGTGGCCTCGGGGCCATCCATGAACTCCTGGTGTTCACGCTGGGCATTGAGCACCAGCGCCACCGACGGTTGCGTCATGGCCGCCAGGCCGGCGATCTCGCCCGGATGGTTCATGCCCATTTCGACCACGCCCATGCGATGCGCATCTCTCAGGCGCAGCAGCGTGAGCGGGACACCGATGTCGTTGTTGAAGTTGCCGCGCGTGGCAAAGGCAGCCTCTGCCCCCAGGTGCGCCACCAGAATGGCGGCAATCATTTCCTTGGCGGTGGTCTTGCCGTTGCTGCCGGTGACGGCAATCAGCGGGCACTCGAAGCGACGGCGCCAGCCGCCCGCCAGCACACCCAGCGCCTGACGGGTATCGGGCACCCACAGCGTGGGCACACGAACGTGGTCGGGGAACGCTTCGGTCAGCACGGCGGCGGCACCAGCATCGATGGCAGCGTCAATGAAAGCATGGCCATCGAAGCGGTCGCCGCGCAGCGCGATGTACAGGTCACCAGGGCGCACGGTGCGCGAATCGGTGGAAATGCCGGTGAAGCGCTCGGCACCGCTGCCGAACATCGTGACGTTGGGCAACCACTGGTAGACGGTGCGCAGATCAAGCATGGGGCACCTCCCGGGTGTCGACAACCCAGTGCGAGACCAGGGCCTGCGCGGCGATCTCCGGATCAGAGAACGGATGGAAGACGCCGGCAATTTCCTGCGTGGTCTCGCGGCCCTTGCCGGCGATCAGCACCACGTCGGCCGGTGCAGCCTGCGCAATGGCGGTGTCGATGGCAGCGCGCCGATCGGCCTCGGTGCGCCAAGCTGGTTGCGACAGCCCCTGGCAGACATCAGCGATGATCTGTGCAGGATCCTCGTCACGCGGGTTGTCGCTGGTGACGACGACACGATCGGCCACCGCTTCGACGGCACGCGCCATCTCGGGCCGCTTGCCCCGATCGCGGTTGCCGCCGGCGCCGAAGACGCAGCAGAGCTGCCCGCCGCGCTGGCTGGCGATGTCTCGCAGGGCAGTCAACACATTGGTGAGCGCGTCAGGCGTATGGGCGTAGTCCACCACTACCAGCGGGCAGGCCGTGGAAGAGATGGTTGCGGCGGGAGCGGCCTCGTCTGCGCCAGACACGTGTGCTGCTGGCAGACCAACGATTTCCATCCGCCCCGGCACCGGGTGCAGCTGATGCAGCCCCTCGACGATGGCCGGGAAGTTCCAGCCCAGCGAACGCCACGCACCGGCCGCGGCCAGCGCGTTCTCCATGTTGAAGCGGCCCAGCACGTTCAGACGCAGCGTGGCGACGTTGCGGAACATCGCCTGCAGGCGCTGCTGGCGTGCGGAGACGACACTCTCACCACTGGCGAGTGCCACCGGGTCGGCCCCCGCTTCAGGCAGCTGGAGCAGCGTCTTCACCACGCTGCCGGGGAACATCATCAGCACGTGCTGGCCGCTGTCCCGATCCAGGGCCAGTTCCAGCACTTCGTCACAGCGCATGGCCAGTTCGTAGAAGCGGCGCAGGCGCGCACGGGCATCATCGTCCATGGCCTGAAAGGCTGCGTCGGCCTGGCCGGCCTGCGGTGCACCATGGGCATTGTTCACCCAGTAACCGATGATGCGCGGCGCTGCCGGATGGCGATGCAGCACCTCGATGATCTCGGTTGCCAGCGGATCACCCAGGTTGACGACGGCTGCCTGCAGCGTAGGCCACGAGAACAGCCCGACCTTGGCGGCGCCGTAGGCCTGCATCGAACCGTGGTAGTCGAGATGGTCGCGGGTGAGATTGGTAAAGACGGCCGTATGGATGCAGGTACCCTGCATGCGCCCCTGCACCAGTCCGATCGAGGAGGCTTCCATGGCCACCACACCGACCGGCGCTTCGGTGTCTGCGCGGAAGCGCTGGAACAGCGTCTGCAGCGTGAGCGGATCGGGGGTGGTGAGACCGATGTATTCCAGCGCACCCGGTGTGCCGACACCGTTGGTACCAATGACGACACCCCGGCCTCGACCAGGTTGCATGGCGGTATCGGCATCGCCATCCAGGGCGATGACCAGGCCGGCAAACTCGGCAGGACGTTGCGACGAGGTGTCGGCGGAACCGTTCTTCGCATCCTCGGTCCGGGCATCGCCGGCACGCGCCAGTCGATCGTTCACCCCCTGGGCGATCCAGTGGGTGGTGCTGGTCTTGCCATTGGTGCCGGTGACGGCCACCACGTCCAGCACCTGACTGGGGTGGTCGTAATACTCGTCGGCCAGAGCGCCCAGCTGGGTACCCAGGCACGGCACGTAGCAGACGGGCACCTGGACGCCATCCGGCAGCGTCGGCAGATTCTTGAAGTAATCGAAATTCCCGCAAGCGGCATGCTCGGCCTGCGCCACGTCCCCTTCGGCAGAGTCTTCTGCCTGGCAGGCCTGCGCCGGGATGGCCACGACGATGGCAGCCGCTCCCTGCTGCACTGCCTGCGCGATGAAGGCACTGCCATCCTGGCGCCGACCATGCAGCGCAAAGAAGGCATCACCCTTGCCAACGCGGCGGCTGTCGGAAACGAGACGCCCGGTGGCGGGAAGATGCTCCCGCAACCAGGCGACCAGTTCCGTCGGCTCGACCAGGCCCTTGAGGCCGTTCGGGGACTCCGCCATCAGGCGCCTCCCCTTCCACTGCCCGGGCGTTCGTTCTCCTGCCGGACTGCCAGGCGAGGCTTGCCTTCATCGGCCGATGAGGTCTTGGGTCTGCCCTTGGCCGGCGGAATGAGCGTATGACGCGGCACGCTGACATTCTGGACGCGGCCGACATCACCCGGCGCGCGCGGCACGCTGCCAGGCCCCACCACCAGCTCGGGGCTGATCGGGGAGATCATCGTCTCGAACGGGGCATCGGGCTCGACGGCCAGCGTGTGCAGGGCCTCACCCGTGATGCGGGCGAACACCGGCGCCGCGATGTCCGAACCGTAGTACTTGCCGGCACCCGGCTCATCGATCATGACGGCGACGATGACGCGCGGGTTGGACATGGGCGCCATGCCGATGAAGGAGCTGACGTATTTCTTGACGTAGCGGCCACCTTCCAGCTTCTTGGTGGTGCCGGTCTTGCCACCGATGCGATAACCCGGCACGGCCGCGCGGCTGACGGCATCCTTGTTGCCCGCCGACATTTCCAGGATGTGGCGCATGGTGGCGGCCGTCTGCGGACGGATGACCGGCGTGCCACGCACGGGGGCATTGAAGCCGGCGCCCAGGGCGGCACCGCCACGCGCAGACACCTGGATGGCACGAACGCGACGCTCTTCTTCGGGAATGATCAGCTGGGCAGGCAGCACCTCACCACCACCCGCGAAGATGGTGTAGGCGCGTGCCATCTGCAGCAGCGACACCGACAGGCCATGCCCGTAGGAGATGGTGGCGTGCTCGATGGGCTTCCACTTGGTGTAGGGACGCAGGCGACCTGCGGCAGCACCGGGGAAGCCGATGCGGGGCGCCTGACCGATGCCGACGGCATCCAGCATCTTCCAGTGGTCCTCGGGCGGCATGCTGAGCGCCATCTTGGCGGTGCCGATGTTGGAACTCTTCTGGATGACCTGCTGCAGCGTCAGCAGTTCCTTGTTGCGGTGTGCGTCACGAATGATGTCCGGACCGATCTTCATGAAGCCTTCGCGGGCATCGAAGAGCGACGACGGCGAATAGCGGCCGCTGTCCAGCGCCAGCGCGGCGGTGAACACCTTCAGGGTGGAGCCCGGCTCGTACAGGTCGGTGATGGCGCGGTTGCGCAGGCCGTTGCCGTTGAGGGTGCGGCGGTCAGCCGGGTTGTACGACGGCCAGTTGGCCAGCGCCAGGATCTGGCCATTGCGGGCGTCCAGCACCACGGCAGCACCGGCCTTGGCCTGCTGGGCAGCCACGGCTTCCTTGACGGCCTGGAAGGCCTGGTACTGGATGCGCGAATCGATGGTCAGCTTCAGGTCGCGACCGTCCTGCGGTTCCTTGATCTGGTCGATGTCACTGATGATGCGGCCACTGCCGTCACGCACGACCCGACGGCTGCCCGGCTTGCCGGCCAGCGTGGACTGGAAGGCAAGCTCCAGGCCCTCCTGGCCCACATGAGCCAGGTCAGTGAAGCCCACCAGGTGTGCGGCGATCTCGCCCTCGGGATAGTTGCGCTTGTATTCGCTGTCCTGACCGATGCCGTGGATGCGCAGCGCAGCGATCCGCTCGGCGGTGTCCAGATCGACCTGGCGCTTGAGGAAGACGAAGCTGCGGTCACCGTGGGTGAGCTTGGCCTGCAGATCCTGCGGCTTCATGCCCAGCAGGCGCGCGAGGTCCATCAGGCGCGGGTCGGACAGGTCCACGCGGTCGGCGTAGGCCCAGATGGAGCGTGCCGGCAGGCTGGAGGCCAGCACGACGCCGTGACGGTCGAGAATGCGGCCCCGGTTGGCCTGCAGCTCGATGGTCTTTTCGTAGCGCTGGGCACCCTGCGCCTGCAGGAAGGGTTTGGAAGCCGTCTGCAGGTAGAACGCCTTGATGCAGAGCGCCGAGAACGCCACGAACAGCAGGGCGAACATGAAACGCGAGCGCCACAGCTGCAAACGCGCCTGCAGCAGGTGCGGGGCGGCGAATTTGACTGATTTGGGCATCAGCGACTTCCTCTCAGGTAAATCGTGCGCTCGGGGGTCAGCGCAATCATCCCCAGGTCCTGTCGGGCACGGGCGTCCAGCAGCGAAGGCTTGGCCAGCCGGGTGATCTCGATCTGCAGCTGGGAGAAGCGCACTTCCAGCTCGCGGGTCTGACCCTGGGCCTGTTCCATCTCGGTGTTCAGGCGCCGTGCACGGTTCTGGGCCGTGACCAGCAGCAGGGCTGCGATCATCAGCAGGACGGCCAGCACGATATTGATCCGGTTCAGCATCATGTCCGTGCGCTCCTCAATGCAGCACCGACGGCAGCCGTTCTGCCACACGCAGGATGGCCGAGCGCGCCCGCGGGTTGGTCGCCACCTCGGCCTCGCCGGGCAGGACGCGCCCCAGGGACTTGAGCAGCGGCTCGGCCAGCCATGCACCGGTCACGGGGTGACGCTCGGCATCACGGCCAGCGTGACGTGCGATGAACTGCTTGACCACGCGGTCCTCGTTGGAATGGAAGCTGATCACGGACAGGCGCCCGCCAGTGGCCAGGCGCCGCAGGGCGACGTTCAGGACCCGCGCGAGCTCGCCGCCTTCGTCATTGGTGTGAATCCGTAGAGCCTGAAAGGTGCGTGTGGCCGGATTTTTCGCCGAATTCTTTTGCCGCCGACGGATGACCCCCGCCACGAGATCGGCAAGCTGTCGTGTTGTCTGAATGCCCTGGCCGTCGGTCTGGTCGCGGCGAGCAGCAATCTCCTTTGCAATCGGAAAAGCAAACCGTTCGTCACCATCTCTTTTCAATACCTCGGTAATCTGTTCGACCGTGGCCTGCATCAGCCATTCATGCGCCGACAGGCCCACGGTCGGATCCATGCGCATGTCCAGCGGACCATCGCCGGTGAAACTGAAGCCCCGGCGGGGATCGTCGACCTGCGGCGACGAGATGCCCAGGTCCAGCAGCAGCCCGTCGATGTGCGTCAGTCCGTGCGCATCGAGCACCTCGTCCAGCGACGAGAAGCGGGCGTGCACGATCTCGAACCGTGCGTCACCGCTTTCCTGTTTCCATGCCCGAGCTGCTGCCACTGCTTCCGGATCCCTGTCCAACGCCAACAGACGGCCTTTCGGTCCGAGGGCCTGCAGAATGTGCCGGCTGTGCCCCCCGCGTCCGAACGTGCCGTCCACGTACACCCCATCCGGGCGGATGGCCAGGGCCGCGACCGCCTCGTGCAGCAGCACGGGCAGATGCGCCCCCGACGACAAACCCTCCCGGTCCATGTCCGCACCTCCTTCCATCGTTCAGAGGCCCGGAATGTCGCCCAAGTCTTCCGGCAAGCCGGCCGCAGCCTGCTTGTCCAGATAGGCTTCCCAAATCTGCTCATCCCACAGCTCGAAGCGGGTCAGGTCTCCGACCATGACCACCTTGCGATCGAGCTTGCCGGCCCGACGCAGGATCGGGCTGACCAGGATGCGTCCTGCACCATCCATCTCCACGGTCTCTGCCGAGCCGATCAGCAGACGACGGATACGGTCGTCCTTGGAGGTCAGCACGGAGGCGATGTGCTCACGTACCTTCTCCCATTCCGGCAGCGGGTAGATCCGCAGAAGATCACCAAAGTGCCGGGTCAGCACGAGCTTGCGCACGCCCTGTTCTTCGAGCACACCGCGCCACTGCGACGGGATCGTCAGACGACCCTTCGCATCCAGCGACAGCGGGAAGCTCCCTTCGAACATTGGCTTACCAACCCGGTTGATGAATGGGCGGCGGCGATGCCGGCCCGATCCGGACCAGGCTGCGCTGCCACCTCGACGGTGGTGGCGGGCCTGCGAGAGGTACGCCTTCGGTGAATTTTCCCACCGTGGCCCACCTTTTCCCACAAATCCCCACCAGATCGAAGAATACGAGGGGTTCCGGGCAGCGTCAAATCAGGAGAAAGTGTTTTTTCCTGCTATGACAATGACTTACAGAAGATCGCTCATCCTGGAAAAGCAACCGTCCGACCACTTTTCACGCACTTAGCGACGTCACTGAAAGTAAGCCATCAACTAATTGGCAGTTATTTGCAACACTTCTACAACGATTGTGAAAAAACCGGGGGCGATCGGCGGTATTTCCAGCCGACGAACGGTCGTTGAAGCGTTGCCTTCCTGGCTAAAGAATGAGCCGTTCATTCGGCCTGTGGTGGCGCCGCGACCGATCTCGGCACGAAGACGACAGGCGACGCAGCCTTTTTGCCATGCGTCATGACAACCTTTTTGCCCGGGAAAGCGGCAAGGGTTGACAGACGAGGGGGCTTGCACCAAGCCGGACAATGCCACGAGGGGGCGTGGCCCAAGGCCCGGAAAAGAAGGGACGGAGCGGGTCTATAGGCCGGATTCTGTCCACCTGGGAAGGTGTGACGGTCATTCATCTGGGCCGACCGTTACCGGGCGGCTCTAGCCATCCACCCGCACGCTCGGGCGGGCGCCCTGTGCAGCCGAGGCTGCGTCGCGTGCCTACATGATGTTGCTCCGGATGGGGTTTGGCGTGCCGCGCCTGTCACCAGCCGCGCGGTGGGCTCTTACCCCACCTTTTCACCCTTACCCGGCAGGCTGAGCTGCCGGGCGGTCTGTTTTCTGTGCCACTGTCCGTCGCTTTGGGGACAAAGTGGGACGCCGTCCCACTTTGTCCTTATGGCGCCTGGCCGTTAGCCAGCATCCTGCCCGCAGGAGTCCGGACCTTCCTCCGGGTTGCCCCGGCGACCGTCCGACCCGCTCCGGCCGGGAATGTAACACCAGACGCCCGAGCCCGGTGGCTTCGGGGGCTTTCCACCAGCGACACGGCACACCGGCATTCCGTCACGGCCGGCCGTCGGCATCCGGCCGCCGACGGCAACCCGCCGTGCGTGGCCAACCATTCATCCACTCTGCCTCGACAGGCAAGGGCTGAAACCGGATGCTGGCGCGGATCTCCCAACGAGGATCTTGCTGATGAAACGTCTTCTGAAGCGCGCGCTGGCCGCCGGCCTGTCGCGCACGATGCTGGCCGCCGTGGCGGGCGCGGGCCTGGCTGCCGCCAGCCTGCCGGCCCAGGCCGTCGAGTACCCGGTCAACTTCGGTGAGCCGGTCGTGCTGTCCGAACGTGGACAGCCGTTGAAGGTACTGCTGCCCTTCGAGGGCACGCCCAACGACCGGGCCTCTGCCGTTGCCTTCCTGGTGGAGAATGCCGAAGTGCCCGAGGGCTTCCGTGCCCCTGTCGCCCGCAACTTCGTCATCATGCGGCCGGATGCGTCGCCGTACGTGATCTTCCATTCGGAAGAAGATGTGACGGCACCGCAGATCCTGCTGACGGTGAACGTGATGGGCGACCCGAACAGCCCCTATCAGATGCGCCTGAGCATTCCCGAGAACGGGGGCGACCGGACGATGATGGCCATGGGCGGCGACAATGGACGCCAGGGCGCCCGTCGGGGCGGCCGTGGAACCAACTCGTTCCGCAAGGTGCCCGCCCCGATGGCGCGCACCGACCTGCCGCCGAAGTGATCAACCCTCCAGGGCAGCCGGGCGCAGTGGCCTGAAGATCCTCTCGTCCGCATAGAAGGCAGGATCCGCATTGGCCGGATCCCAGCCTGGCCAACCCTGGAGTGGCAATGGCAGCAACAAGGCCGGGCGCAGCGCCTGCTGCCCGGCCAGCTCGCACAGCCAGGCAGCCGTGCCCCGGTCCAGGCCGTACCGGGGGTCCGGACACGGCAGCAGCTTGGCCGTCATGGACCTGTAAGGCCGGTGAAGCTTCTCCAGCAAGCCATGCCCGACGATGACAGGCGCATTCCACGCTGCCCCTGAGACCAGGCTCAGCGCCTCACCGGCATGAGCATCGTCGCTCAACGTCGGCAATTCAGACGTGCCGCCCATCAACGCCTGCCGGCTCTCGACGAAGAGGGCACGCCATTCCCGCGCCTCCAGCATCCGCACCCATTCTGGCGCGGGCGCTGGCCATAATGCACCATTCTCATCCAGCAGGGTCAGGGCATCGCGCAACGGTCCCCGGCCTCGGCGTGCCTTCTGGCTGATGGACGCACCTGACGCCACATGAGCGGAAGACACGGTCTCCCGCTCAGGTTCATTACCGGCTTGCAGCGCCTCACTTTCCGCCTGCTGACAATGCAGCCAGTTGATGGCAGCCTTCAGACGCGGAAAGCGCAGCCAGACCAGGGCATTATGGAGGTCGTGCCGCGCGCCCAGCCCCAGAGGCTTGCACGGAACCCGACCGGTTTCCAGAATGCTGCGTTCATAATCCACGGCGCCCACGTCACTGCCCGACACGAAGCGCAGGGGCATACCCCGGACCGAACGCAGGCCACGCCAGACAGCCAGCCGGTTCATGAACGGCAGCCAGTGCTCGGCGTCCCAGGTTGAGGGATCGTCTTCTTCAGGAACGGCATCCAGCCCTGCTTCCTCATGCACCTGCGACAAGGCTGCGACGTGCTCTCCCGTCGCCTCAAGCGCCATGCCACGCAGGCGACGCAACAGCGGCCAGTAAGGCGCAAAGCCCGGGTGACGCCAGCCGGAACTGGCCAGCCGTCGAAGCAGGGGCACCGACACTCGTGAACTCTTCATGGTGGGCTTCACACATTGCCTACGCGACCATAACAATTCCACCACAAAGCCGGGTCAACCCGGTACCCTGACATCCCGTTTTTTGCGATGTTGGCCGGCCTTCGGCAGGCCCCTTTCAGGAGCAAGCATGTTCCAGACGGTCTTTGCGCATCGGTTTGGCACGTTGGGCTGCGTCGCGGCAGCCTCTCTGGCCCTGGCCAGCCTGGCTGCGCCCCAGGCGGCGCACGCCCGCCAGACCAAGGCCTTCACGGTCCAGATTTCCGGCCTGTACGCCGGCCCTGCCCCCGACTACCCACAGCTGGAGCGGCTGACGCCGCAGACCAGCGTCAGCATTCTGAGCTGCCTGCCGGACTTCGGCTGGTGCGACGTGGCGGCCAACGGCTTTCGGGGCTGGATGAATGCCCGCAATCTGAGCATCATGGTGGACGGCTATGGCCGGCCGGTCCCCGTGGTGGGGCCGACGGTGGGTGTGCCTGTCAGCCGCTTCGCGCTCGGACCGTACTGGATGGCGCACTATCGCAACCAGCCCTGGTTCGACGACCCGCGCTTCGCGCAGGAGCTGAACGCCTACCGTGTCCAGAGCCGGATGGGCAACACGACCATTGAAGTGGAGCGCACCTGGCGCGCCCGGCCGCAATACGAGCCGTATCCGGTCTATGTGGAA
>CAUVLK010000004.1:0-27432 GCA_963552635.1 uncultured Lautropia sp.
CTCTCGCCCGCCGACGCCTTCAGGCAGGCTGGCATCCACGGCACCGTCACCGACCTGCGGCTGGCCAACGCCCGCGCCGGACAGCCCGTCTACATCGCCCAGGTGCGCCCTGACGCCCGGCCCGCGCCGGATGCCCCCCGGCCCGCTCCCCGTCTGGTGACATTGGATGCCCACACCGGCGCACTGCTGCCTCCCACCGATCCCGCCACGGCCCTGGCCAGCGCACAGGCCTATCTGGAGCAGGGTGAACCATCACACCCTTCATCATCCAGCGCCCCGCCTGCAAGCAGCCCCCGGCAGCCGTCCGCCACAGCGCAAGGCGCCCCGGGCAAGCCCCTGTATCAGGGCATCACGGCCGAAGACGCCCACACCCACAGCAAGGCCATGGACCTGCATCGGCCGCTGCACAAGGTGCTGCTGCCCGACGCCGACCAGACACTGCTCTACATTTCCGGCACCACCGGCGAAGTGGTGCGCGACGCCCCGCGGCTGGAACGGGGCTTCAACTACCTGGGCGCCTGGCTGCACTGGCTCTACCTGTTCCGCGACACGGCCATCGACTGGACCGAGCTGATCATCTGGCTCTCCGTCATCGGCATCGTGTCCGTCATCAGCGGCTTCCTGTCCGGCATCATCCGCTGGCGCTTCTCCCGCCCCTACCGCAGCGGCTCCCGCTCGCCCTTCGCACCCGGTGCACTGCGCTGGCACCACATCCTCGGCCTGATCTTTGCGCTGACCACCTTCACCTGGATCTTCAGCGGCCTGATGTCGATGAACCCCTGGGACATCTTCGAGGCCGATGACAGCATCATCGACGCCCGGAGAATCAGCAGCCCGGACATCCAGCCATCACACGCCACCGCCACCCCGCAAGCCCTGCTCGCCAGCACCACCACGCCCGTGCGTGAACTGCAATGGCACACCCTCCTGGGCAAGACACGGGTGAAGGCCGTCCGGACACACGAGGTGCCCCCCGGGAATGCGGACCAGCCCCTCCTGCTGTCGGCCCGCACCGGCAAGCCCTACACCCTGGAGCCGGAACGCCTCCGAAGCGCCCTCTTCACGCTGCAGCCCGGCTACCCGCCACGCATCGACATCCTCCGGCAGGACGACTTCTACTACTACAGTCGTGCCGAGCACACCATGGGCGGCGGGCGCAAGCCACATCCGCTGCCCATCTGGCGCGTGCGCTACGATGATCCCAACCAGACCTGGCTGCACATCGACCCCACCACCGGCCAGGTCCTGAACGAACTGGACAGCTACCAGCGCGCCGAACGCTGGCTCTTTGCCCTGCTGCACAGCTGGGACTGGCTGCCGCTGCTGCAGAACCGTCCCCTGTGGGACATCGTGATGCTCGTGCTGGCGGCGGGCGGCCTGGCCCTGTCCGCCACCGGCATCTGGATCGCCGGTCATCGCCTGCACATCAAGACCCGCCGCTGGCGGCTGATGCGCCGAAAGCACCAGTGAGCATGGCCGACGTTTCGGACTCCTGCAACCCGACGGCTTCATCGGCTCAGCAGCGCAGCGGCCCAACAACTCGCCAGCCCATCGGCTCATCAGCCCATCGGCTTTGGATGAAGCCCCCCGGTCGCATCAAGATCCTTCACATTTGAGCAAAAACAATTCAATTGCAAGAAAATCCGGCTCCTCCGGCATATCGTTGGCACACTGATACATAATCACATACAGAGACAGTCAACGCCAACAACAAGCCGTTCATGGACTTCCGCAGGCGCCCATCGAGATTCCACACCGCCATCCTGGCGTGGCTGCTCGTGGCCCTCGCGTCTTCCATGCTGTCCCCGCTGGTGCAACGCATGCCGGCGGGCCATGTCGAAACCGTCATCCTCTGTCACGGCAATGGCGGCTTCACGCGAATCGTCCTCTCGACCGACGATTCCGATGACCCTTCCGCCCCGCCAGCAGACGCACGCTGCTGTCCGTTCTGCCTGTCCACCCCCATGCCGGCCTTGGCACCGGCGCAGGCTTTTCCTTCTTCCACGGCATGGCGGCACATCCTGCATGCCGTCACCACACATGGCCACACGGCTGGTCTCACCCTCCATTACGACTCACGCGGACCCCCTGCCGCATTGATGCCTGCCTGATCGCGGCACGAAGCGATCCCCCGCAGCGACAGATCCTCTCGTCGCGCAGTCATCCTTGCCCCCACCGGCAGCACCCTGTCCGTGCGCCGGTACCTTGCCTTTCGGCAGATCCCATCATGAGCATTCCGCGTCTTCCCATCAAACCCTTCGTCATGCCCGCGCTGCTGTTGCTGCCCGTCCTGCCAGCGCACGCCATCCAGTCCCTGGATCCCGTCACCGTGCGCCCGGCCAAGCAGGAAGGACTTCAACAGGCCGCATCTGCCGGATCCCGCCTGGGACTGTCCATCCAGAACACCCCGGCCAGCGTCGACGTGATCTCCCGCGAACGGATCGATGCACGCGGCGACACCACCGTCAACGAAGCCACCGCACGCGCCCCCGGCTTCAGCAGTCTGGCCCACCCGGGCAACAGCGGCAGCGACCTCTCGGTGCGGGGCTTCACCGGAAGCAGCTCCGTCATGCAGCTCTACGACGGCGTGCGTCAGTACGGCGGCCTCGGCGTCAGCTATCCCTTCCACGCCTGGGCCGTCGAACGGATCGAAGTCCTCCGGGGCCCGGCCTCCGTCGTCGACGGTGATGGCGCCATCGGCGGCGTCGTCAACGTCATCCCGCGCAAGCCACGCCACGGCGCAATCCGTCACGAAATCCGCGCGGGCATCGGCAACCGCGGCCAGCGGTCACTGGACTTCGACAGCAGCGGTTCGATCAGCGAACACCTGGCCTACCGGCTCGACGCCAGCACCGAACGCGGTGACGGCTGGGTGGACCGCGGCAAGCACAGCAGCCAGGGGCTGACCGGCGCCCTGCAATGGCAGTTCCTGCCCCGCTGGCAACTGCAGCTGAGCCACGCCGAAGGCCGCCACAAGCCCATGCGCTACTTCGGCGTCCCGCTGATCGACGGAAAGCCGCTGGAAGCCCTGCGCCGCACCAACTACAACGTCCAGGATGCCCGCATCACCTTCCGCGACCACTGGAGCGAACTGATGCTGCAGGGCTCCCCCGGCGACAACATCGCCGTGCGCAGCCGCCTCTATCACATCCGCAGCAATCGCCTGTGGTTCGACACCGAGAACTACACCTGGGATGCGGCCCGCCAGCAGATCCGCCTGGCCGGTGACACCGCCATCCGCCACCACCAGAAACAGACCGGCAACACCACCGACGTGACCTTCGAGGGCAAGCTGCTGGGCATGGACAACGCCGTCTCGGCAGGCTTCGACCTCAATCACAGCAGCCTGCAGCACGACAACAACACCTATACCGGCAACCCGCGCTACGTGAGCCTGCTGTCTCCCGAGACAGGCTTCTTCGACAGCGATCTCCCCTTCATTCCCCGCTACCGGAACACCGCCGACCAGTACGCCCTGTTCGTCGAGGATCGGCTGGCCGTCACCGGGCAGCTGTCGCTCGTGGCCGGCCTGCGCCATGACCGCGCCCGCATCCGCCGTGACGACCTGATCACCGGGAACCGCGTCTTCAGCCGCACCTGGAACAGCACCGGCCACCGCCTGGGCGCTGTCTATGCGCTGACCCCGACCCTGTCCGTCTACGCGCAGCACAGCCGGGCCGCCGACCCCTCCACCTCCCCGCTGATGATGAGCGCCAGCGGCGCCAAGGCCGACATGACCATCGGCCGCCAGATCGAAGTGGGCATCAAGCAGTCGCTGCCCCAGCAGCGTGGCGAATGGACCCTGGCCGCCTACAACATCACCAAGCACAACCTGCAGAGCCGTGACCCGGCCAACCCCGAGAACAGCATCCAGGTCGGCAAGCAGAGCTCTCGCGGTATCGAAGGCACCCTGTCGCTGGCACTGTCCTCCACCTTGAGGCTCGACGCGGACGCCACCGTCCTGCGTGCCCGTTACGACGACTTCAACGACGCCGTCGATGGGGCCATCGTCTCGCGCAATGGCAAGACCCCGCCCGACGTGCCCGAGCGACTGGCCAACCTGTGGCTGAGCTGGCAGATGCACCCGCAATGGACGCTGTCGGGCGGTGCCCGCCACGTCGGCAAGCGCTACGCCAACCGGGCCAACGACCTGACGCTGTCCGCCTACACCACGGCGGATCTGGCCCTGAAATGGCAGCCCTCCGATGCCACCACCCTGGCGCTGCATGGGCACAACATCTTCAACCGCCACTACTACAGCACCGTCTACTACAACGAGAAACAGTGGTTCGTCGGCGAATCACGTCGCGTGCTGTTCACCATCGACCATCGCTTCTGAAACAAGCAGCCTTCGGTCATTCCCCCGGCCCCCGGGCCGGGGGCCGGCAGACTCCTGCCCCCTTCATGCAGACCCTGGCGATCACCCACGGGTCTCGACATTCACCCCATTCGCCCCATTGCCCCCATGAACATTCCCATCAAACGCTGGCTGCTGCTTACCCACCGCTGGCTGGGCATCGGCCTCTGTCTGTTCTTTCTGACCTGGTTCGTCTCCGGCATGGTGATGATGTACGTGGGCTATCCCAAGCTCACCCATGCCGAACGGCTGCAGCACCTGCCCACGCTGGATGCCGACGCACCGCTGCTGTCCCCGCGCCAGGCCTTCGGCATGGCAGGCATCAATGGCCCCGTGTCCGACCTTCGGCTGACCGCCAGCCGCGCCGGCCAGCCCATCTACACCGCCCTGCTGCAGAGCGGGCCGGATGACAAAGAGACGGCTGTTGCCGTGGATGCCCGCACCGGACGCCGGCTGCCACCGGCCAGCCAGGACGTGGTGCTGGCCAGCGCACGGACCTACCTGCAGCACGATGGCCATCCGGCATCCGAAAGTGCCCCGTCGTCAAAACCGGACCAGGCCGAGCCAGCGCTCGCCTACGAAGGCACCATCGACGAAGATCCCCACACCCACAGCCGCAGCCTGGATCCCTACCGTCCACTGCACAAGGTGCAGCTACCTGACGCCGACCGGACGCTGCTCTACATCGCCGGCACCACCGGTGAAGTGGTGCGCGACGCGCCCCACACCGAACGCACCCTGGACTACGTGGGCACCTGGCTGCACTGGCTGTACATGTTCCGGGGCGGCAGCTTTGACGCCTGGTGGCCCACCATCGTCATCTGGCTGGCCACCATCGGGGTTCTGGTGGCGCTCACCGGCGGCATTGTCGGCATCCTGCGCTGGCGTTTCTCGCGCCCCTACCGCAGCGGTTCGCGCTCGCCGTTCCAGCCCGGCGTCATGCGCTGGCATCACATCGTGGGCCTCTTCTTTGCGCTGACCACGCTGACCTGGATCTTCAGCGGGCTCATGTCCATGCGCCCGTGGGGCCTGTTCAAGAGCCCCCACGCCGCCCTGGAAACCGAAAGCATCAGCAGCCTGCAGATGGACCCGGCACAGGCCCCCATGATTCCCCACGTGCTTCTGGAGTCTGCACACCGTGACGGCCTGGGCGATGTCCGCGAACTGCAGTGGAGAACCATCCTGGGCAAACCCACGGTTCTGGCCCTGGGTGCCACCGGCGCCCCGCATCTTCTTGATGCCACCACCGGCAAGCCAACCCAGGTAAAAGAACAGGACCTGACGGCCGCACTCAACGCCCTGACGCCGGATCACCCTCCCCGGATCGAGCAGCTGAAGGAATACGACTTCTACTACTACACCCGCGCCGACCACACCATGATGGGTGGCGGCGACCCTCAGCCCCTGCCGTTCTGGCGCGTGCAGTTCGACGACCCCGACCGGACCTGGGTTCAGCTTGATCCCGCCACGGGCACCGTCCTGAACACGCTCAACCAGCATAAGCGCGTCGAACGATGGCTGTTCTTCCTCATGCACAGCTGGGATCTGGTGCCACTGCTGCACCGCCGTCCGCTCTGGGACATCCTCATGCTCGTGCTGGCCGTGGGCGGCCTGGCCCTTTCGGCTACCGGCATCTGGATTGGCACCAAGCGCCTGGGCATCAAGACCCGTCGCCGCCAGCTGCTGAACCGGAAGGGTCAGGCGACACAGTGACTAGGGAACCTCGTGCCCCTGCGAGGCGGCATAGACACTGATCCAGTCCGCCTCGGAGAACTTCACGCGCACCGCCTCGGCGGCAGCCCGCAGCCGAGCCGGGTTGCCCGAGCCCACCACCGGCATGATGGACGCCGGGTGCGCCATCAGCCAGGCCAGCGCCAGGACGTCCAGCCGTTCCTCACCCTGCGGCGCACCCACCGCCCGCAGGGCCTCGGCCACCCGCACGCTGCGGGCATCCGTCGCATCGAAGAGCCGCCCGCCGGCCAGCGGTGACCACGCCATCGGCCGGATGCGCATCCGCAAGGCCAGATCGATCGTCCCGTCATCGAAGGCGTTCAGATGCAGCGGCGAGGCCTCGATCTGGTTCGTCAGCAGGGGCTCGGCCAGATACGATTGCAGCATCCGGAACTTGGGCACCGGGAAATTGGACACCCCGAAGCGCCGCACCAGCCCCCGCCGGCGCAGCTCATCGAACGCCCCTGCAATCTCTTCCGGATTGGCGCACGGCGAGGGCCGATGGATGAGCAGCAGATCCAGATAACCGCACTGCAGGCTTCGCACCGAACGCTCGGCCGACCAGACGATGTGCTTTCTGGAATTGTCGTAATGCTTGGCCTTCATCCACGGCAGCGCCTTGTTGGGAAACAGGATGCCGCACTTGCTGACGATGCACATCTGTTCGCGCAGTGAAGGCTCCAGCGCCAGCCCGCGTCCGAACATCTCCTCGGTGGTGAAGCCCCCATAACAGGCGGCATGGTCGAAGACCCGGATGCCCAGCGCCAGCACCTGATGGATCATGCGCAGGAAGCCTTGATCATCCAGCCCCCATTCGTGCGCCCGCCAGTAGCCATGCGCCAGACGCGCATGGGTGAAGAAATTGGTGGTCATGGCGTGCTCCTCTCGCTCCCTTGACGGACTATACCTAACTCAAGGAGAGGCTGTCGACCATGACTGGACTGGCGGCACTACCTGGCCCGCACCAGCAACAGTCCACGCAAGCGTGGCAAATGGAATCCCGGTCATGAAGGGCGAACGGGATTCCGGTAGGGTCCGGGTCTCAGGCGCAGGAACCGGACCGAAAAGCAAAGTTCAGAAATCCCAGTCCTCATCCTCGGTGGCCACGGCCTTGCCGATGACGTAGGACGAACCGCTGCCCGAGAAGAAGTCATGGTTCTCGCTGTCGGGCGACAGTGCCGACAGGATGGCCGGATTGACCTCGCACGCCGCGGGCGGGAACAGTGCCTCGTAGCCCAGGTTCTGCAGCGCCTTGTTGGCGTTGTAGTGCAGGAAGGCCTTCACGTCCTCGGTCAGGCCGATGCGGTCGTAGAGTTCCTCGGTGTAGAGCGCCTCGACTTCGTACAGCTCGAAGAGCAGCGAGAACGCGAAATCCTTCAGGCGCGCCTGATCGGCTTCCGACAGTCGGGCCAGCGCACGCTGGAACTTGTAGCCGATGTAGTAGCCATGCACGGCCTCATCGCGGATGATGAGACGGATGAGGTCTGCCGTGTTGGTGAGCTTGCCGCGGCTTGACCAGTACATGGGCAGATAGAAGCCCGAATAGAACAGGAAGCTCTCCAGGAACACGCTGGCGATCTTGCGCTGCAGGGGATCGGACGCAGCATCGTACTCTTCCATAATCAGTCGCGCCTTGGCCTGCAGCTGCGGATTCTCTTCCGACCAGCGGAAAGCCTCGTCCACTTCCCGGGTGGAACACAGGGTCGAGAAGATCGACGAATAACTGCGCGCATGCACCGCCTCCATGAAGGCGATGTTGGTCAGCACCGCCTCCTCGTGCGGCGTCTGCGCGTCCGGCATCATCGAGGGCGCCCCCACCGTGTTCTGGATGGTGTCCAGCAGCGTCAGCCCGGTGAACACCCGGATCGTCAGCGTCTGCTCTTCCTCGCGCAGCGTGGCCCAGCTCTGCACATCATTGGACAGGGGCACCTTTTCCGGCAGCCAGAAGTTCGCCGTCAGCCGGTTCCACACCTCCAGGTCCTTCTCGTCCTGCAGCCGGTTCCAGTTGATGGCCAGCGGCACCTTCCGCGCCTGTTCCTTGTTCGACATATCAATCACCTGTTCTTGTCGGGCCTCGGCCCCTGTTCCTGTTCCGTCCACCCTCCGTCACCGCGAAGGCTTTCCTTCGCGGCGCACGGCACCCCTCACAGCGCGCACGACACGCAACCCTGCACCTCGGTCCCTTCCAGCACCGCCTGACGCAGCCGCACGTAATAGATGGTCTTGATGCCCTTCTTCCAGGCGTAGATCTGTGCCCGGTTGATGTCGCGCGTGGTGGCATCCGACGGGAAGAAGAGCGTGAGCGACAGGCCCTGGTCCACATGCTCGGTGGCCGCGGCATAGGTGTCGATCAGCGGTTCCGGACCGATCTCGTAGGCATCCCGGTAGTACTCCAGGTTGTCGTTCGTCATGAACGGCGCCGGGTAGTACACGCGCCCGATCTTGCTTTCCTTGCGGATCTCCACCTTCGAGACGATCGGATGGATGGATGACGTGGAATGGTTGATGTAGCTGATGGAGCCCGTGGGCGGCACGGCTTGCAGGTTGCGGTTGTAAAGACCATGCTGCATCACCGTCTCACGTAACACAGCCCAGTCCTCACGGGTGGGCAGCGTCACGTCCATGCGTGCAAACAGCTCGCGTACCGTCTCGGTCTCGGGTAGCCAGTCGCGCGTCACGTACTTCTCGAAGAAGCTGCCGTCGGCGTACTTCGACCGATCGAAGCCCACGAAGGTGCTGCCTTTTTCCTGGGCCAGCAGGTTGGAGGCGCGCAGCGCGTGGTAGGCCACCGTGGCAAAGTACACGCGGGTGAAATCAATGCCTTCCGGGCTGCCGTAATGAATGCGCTCACGCGCCAGGAAGCCATGCAGGTTCATCTGCCCCAGCCCCACCGCATGGGCCTCGTCGTTGCCACGCCGCACCGAAGGCACGCTGTCGATGGCCGACATTTCCGAGACGGCGGTCAACGCACGCACCGCCGCTTCCACCGTTGCGCCCAGATCCGGACCATCCATGGCAGCGGCGATGTTCAGCGACCCCAGGTTGCAGGAAATGTCGGTGCCCAGATGCCGATAGCTCAGATCGTCGTTGAAGGTGGATGCCTCGTTGACCTGCAGGATTTCCGAACACAGGTTGGACATGGTGATGCGCCCCTCGATAGGGTTGGCCGCGTTCACCGTGTCCTCGAACATGATGTAGGGATAGCCGCTCTCGAACTGGATCTCGGCCAGCGTCTGGAAGAACTCGCGGGCGTTGATCTTCTTCTTGCGGATGCGCTTGTCCCCCACCATCTCGTCGTATTTCTCGGTGACGGAAATCTCCGAGAACGCCTTGCCGTAAACCTTTTCCACGTCATGTGGCGAGAACAGGTACATGTCGGCATTGCGCTTGGCCAGCTCAAAGGTCACGTCCGGAATCACCACCCCCAGCGACAGCGTCTTGATGCGGATCTTCTCGTCGGCATTCTCGCGCTTGGTGTCCAGAAAACGCAGGATGTCCGGATGGTGGGCATTCAGGTACACCGCACCGGCGCCCTGCCGCGCGCCCAGCTGGTTGGCATACGAGAACGAATCTTCCAGCAGCTTCATCACCGGAACCACGCCGGAGGACTGGTTCTCGATGCCCTTGATGGGCGCGCCCAGCTCGCGTAGGTTGGTGAGCATCAGCGCCACGCCACCGCCCCGCTTGGAGAGCTGCAGCGCCGAATTGATGGCACGCCCGATGCTCTCCATGTTGTCTTCCACACGCAGCAGGAAGCACGAGATCAGCTCTCCGCGGCTCTTCTTGCCGGCATTGAGGAACGTGGGCGTGGCCGGCTGGAATCGACCGCTGATGATCTCGTCCATGAAGCGCAGCGCCAGCTGCTCGTCGCCGCGCGCCAGCGTCAGTGCCACCATCACCACACGATCCTCGAAGCGCTCCAGATAGCGCTGGCCGTTGCGCGTCTTCAGCGTGTAGGAGGTGTAGTACTTGAAGGCGCCCAGGAAGGTGGGGAAACGGAACTTGCGGCTGTAGGCCTCGTCCCAGATATGGCGCTGGAAATTGCGCGAATACTGGTCCAGCACTTCGGCATCGTAATAGCCTTCGTCCACCAGGTAGCGCAGCTTCTCGTCCAGGTTGTGGAAGAACACCGTGTTCTGGTTGACGTGCTGCAGGAAGTACTGACGTGCCGCACGACGATCGGCCTCGAACTGGATGTTGCCGTCCGCGTCGTACAGGTTCAGCATCGCGTTCAGCGCGTGGTAGTCCAGCCCTGGTTTGTCGTCATCCGACACGCTTGTATCGGAGGCTTCGTAGCTGCTTGCAGCCGTCATGTTCTCTCCCTGCATCAATCACGGGTGATCGGGGCCTTTTCGCCCTCACCCATCCATTCCTTCATTTTCAATCGGATTCCTGTCCAGTCATGTCCGTCATGGCGCACGCATGGCACCTTCACCCATGCGGCGGTGCCCATGACGGCGCAGCGTTCAGACAGGCTCGACCTCACCCAGACTGACCTGGAATCGCTCCAGGCCTTCGCGAACCCGAGCCACGTCCAGCTCGGTGCCGGCCAGCTCGAAGCGGTACAGCACCGGCACGCCACACTTGTCACCGATCACCCGACCGGCGTGGGCAAACGTCGTGCCGAAATTGCGGTTGCCGCTGGCAATCACCCCCCGCAGCAGACGGCGGCGATCCGGGTCGTTCAGGAAGCGGATCACCTGCCGGGCCACGGCGCCGTGCCCCTCGCCATCGGCGTAGGTAGGCGAGATCAGCACGAAGGGCGCGTCCGGCTCGGGCATCGGGGCAGACTCATCCACCGGAATGCGCATGGCCGGCAGGCCCAGCTTGTGCATGAAGCGCTCGGTGTTGCCCGAGGCCGAGGAGTAATAGACCAGCCCCACCATGGCGGATATCAGGCCAGGCGGCCGATCATGTCAGGGCGAAAGCCGGTCCAGTGGGCTTCGCCGGCCACGACCACGGGGGCCTGGCGGTAGCCCATGGCCAGAACCTGGGCCATGGCGACGGCATCCTGGGTCAGGTCGACCAGCTGGTAGGCAATGCCACGGGCATCGAGCGCACGGGTGGTGGCGGTGCACTGAACGCAGGCGGGTTTGGAGTAGACGGTGACGGTCATTGGCCGGGTTTCCTTCAGGCGGGGTGCGAAGGGCCGGCAGCAGTCCGGGCGGACGCGCGCAGACAGGCGCCATCCACCATGACCCGCTCCTGCCCACCGCAGGGTTGTCATCAATGCCGAAAGGCGCTGCCGCCATGAGGATGGGCGGCCTTTCGGCGGCTATCGGGGCAGGTCTCCTGGCTTGCGGGTCCGTGCGTGGCTGGAACCTTCCCGGACCCCATGGGCCCAGTGGTTCAGGAAGGATCCGTGCGGACCCCTTCCAGCCTTGCTCACCGCCTACAGTTGCGGGGCCAGCGCCGGCATTGCACCCTGTGCGAAAGGCCTTGAGGCGACCTTCCCGGATGCGCACCGGCTTCCCTTTTCATCCCGGGGATGATCTCCCGGGAACCTCGATGAAACGCATTGTACTCAAGATATGGGGTTCGTCCACCCCGTGGACACAAGATGTAGCGTCTACAAATACCCCGGGACACCATGGAAAGTGTTGCGTGAAGGCCAAAACGGCATGATCAACAGTTCTGCACACCTTGCAGGAACATGCGCCAAGTGCCCGCGGGCAAAGGATTTTCCAGAAACATCCACGTTGCATGGATGCTGCACGACCGTCCGTCGGAAAGGGGTCGGCGGGAGGTGAAACCGTGGGCTCAGTACCACCCTGGCCACGTCGGAAGGACGTGACCGGGCAGGAAAGGCTGTCAGACGATCCCGGTATCCTCTTCATCCAGCATGAGGGAAGGCGCTGGATGGTGCACGCCATGAGGTGCCGACGCAGGGTCGCCGGGGCATCTCATGGCGCCGTGCGGGGCAGGATCACTGCTCGGCAAAGGCCCGCTCGATGACGAAGTCACCCGGGGTGGAGGTGTTGCCCTCGACGAAGCCACGCTTCTCGAACATGTCCTTCAGATCGCGCAGCATCTCGGGGCTGCCGCAGATCATGATGCGGTCTTCTTCGCGGTTGAAGGGCGGCACACCCAGATCGGCGTTGAGCTTGCCGTTCTCGATGAGGGTGGTGATGCGGCCCTGGTTACGGAAGGGTTCGCGGGTCACGGTGGGGTAGTACAGCAGCTTGCCCTTGATCAGCTCGCCCAGGTATTCGTGCTCCGGCAGTTCCTTGGTGAACAGGTCGTAGTAGGCCAGTTCGTTCACCTGACGCACGCCGTGCACCAGGATCACCTGGTCGTAGCGCTCGTAGGTCTCGGGGTCGCGCGTGATGCTGAGGAAGGGGGCCAGGCCGGTACCGGTGGCCAGCAGCCACAGGCGCTTGCCGGGCAGCAGGTAGTCGGTCACCAGCGTGCCGGTGGGCTTGCGGCCCACGATAACCTTGTCACCGGGCTTGATGTGCTGCAGCTTGGAGGTCAGCGGACCATCGGGCACCTTGATGCTGAGGAACTCCAGATGCTCCTCGTAGTTGGCGCTGGCAATGCTGTAGGCACGCAGCAGCGGCCGCTCTCCTTCTTTCGGCGGCAGGCCGATCATCGTGAAATGGCCGTTCTTGAAACGCAGCGCCTCGTCACGCGTGGTGGTGAAACTGAACAGACGATCGGTCCAGTGATGGACGGTCAGAACCTCTTCTTCGCTGAATGCTTTCGATTTCATGTATGACCCGGGCAGCACCCGGCAACAGATGACGGACAACGCAGGGGGTGCGCCAGCCCGCAGGAGTGGAAGGCCGACATTATGAACCGATGCCGGCCGTTTGCCAGCACGGAGGCACAGGAATGCCATGGAATTAAGTGATTGCGCACTTGCAAGGCCAGGCATCCGGCTTGAGGATCAGGGAGCGGGCCGGACGCCATTGTCCGGCCCGCCGCCGGCCTCAGTCGAAGCTGCGCGAGCGCAGCACGTCCAGCGAGTTGTCGCTGCCGGTCTGGGCACGCAGCACGTAGCCCTTGCCCAGGGTGTACTGGATGCGCAGCAGGTTCCAGACGCCGCGCACGCCCTTCTCGTAACTGACGAAGAGTCGGTCGTTGATGCGCTTGCCCAGCGACACCACGCCGGTTTCGGTGGCGTCGGCGTTGCTGCCGCTGCTGGAGCCCACCAGGCCCTTGGGCGTCATGCTCTCCTGGATGCCTGAATCCACGCCCGTGTTGGAGGCATAGCCGTAGTTCAGCACGTCCAGACCCAGCCGCTCGGCAATGGAGGGCGAGCGCACGCCATTGTCGTTGCCCAGCAGCATGGTGCCTGCCTGCTGCAGGGCCAGGACCTGGGCAGCCCCCCCGGCCTCGTCAGGCGGCACGCCCAGCACCAGCCACGACAGCTTGTTGGTCTCCGACATGGAGGGCTTGGAGATGAGCGAGATCCGCGGATTGCTTGCCTGTCCCGTGATGGAGAGGCCCACTTCCACCGGCAAGTAGGGCCGCTTGGCCTCGATGTCCAGCGACGGATTGTCCACCGGACCGGTGAAGCGGATCAGGCCCTTGGTGAACTTGAGGTTCTGGCCATAGGCCTGGTAGCTGCCGTCCACGATGTTGACCACGCCGGTCAGCTGCGGATCGGTCGGCAGGAAGCCGCCGACCTGCAGCTTGCCGCCCAATCGGGCCTCGGCCCCCATGCCGTTGATCTTCAGCTTGTCGCCCAGCTCCACTTCCAGATCGCTGGCGATGCGCAGGCTGGCCTCCGCATCCTTTTCCTCGGGCAGGTCCTGCGGGATCTGCTCGCCCGAAACCCGCACGTCACCAGGCAGTGTGGGCGCCGAGGAACCCGCCAGCTCGATCAGCCCCTCGTCGACCTTCATGTCACCGACCAGGATCAGGCCTGCCGGGCCGCTGGTCAGACGGGTCACGCCCGAGAGGGTCACACGCTGGCCAGGTCCGATCGGGACCAGGAAATGATCCGCGCGCACATCGAAGACGCCATCCATCGGCAGCAGCGAAGGCTTGGGACTGCCAGCCTTGGGTGGCTTGGTGAGTGCCGCTGCCCAGGCAACATCCTGTGCGGCCAGGGCGGCCTTCGTGTTGCCGCGCTCCACCAGGCGGGCCGCCCCCTTCAGTTGCAGGCTGCCCTGGCCGGTATGGAACTTGAGCCGCTTGATCTGCAGGCCACGACCACTCAGGTGAGCATCCAGATCGCCTCCGGAAAGGCGCATGCCGGCCGAGCGCTGCAGCACGGACAGATCCTTGCCGGTGACGGCCAGGTCCACCAGCGGCGCATCCAGCGTGCCGGCCACCGTGCCGTCGACCTTCAGCGAGCCGTCGACAGCCATGTCAGGGCCGGTGAACAGGTTGGCCAGCTCCAGCGACACGATGTCCAGATTCACCTTGCCGTTGAGCTTGCGCTCATCGAAGTGCAGGACCAGGCCGTTGTCGTCGCGCAGCCCCAGGCGCTTCCTGCGCCCGGCAGGCACCTGCTCGCGGATGCCGGTCTGCACGTCGCCATACAAGGCCTGCGCCCCCTGGCCACGCAACTGCCATTGACCGGCAATGCGCACGTCCTTCAGCACCTCCAGGTTCTTCTGCTCGTCCACGCCCAGCAGCTGATGCAGCCGCAACGGGGCCAGATCGTCCAGGCTGCCGCGTGTCTCGTACTTGAGCGGGCCGCTCCAGTCCAGCAGCAGGCGCTTCAGGTCGATGTGCCCGTCCAGCGCTGCCAGCCGGAAATCCGACAGTGTCAGGCGACTGCCGTCCACCGCCAGCGGTGCCGGGTCGACCAGGCGCACGGCGGTGCGGCCGCTCAGGTCCAGCGTCTCCACGCTGGCCCGATAGCTGGGACTGGGGCCAGTGCGCGGCAGCGACAGCGCGCCCTGCAAGCGCAGCTGCAGCCGATCCTTGCCCTGCCGGGCGGCGGCGGCCAGCTGGTGCTGGGCCGGCGTGCCGTGCAGGCTCAGGTTCAGCGCATCCAGAACGTCGGTGCCTGAGCCCAGCTGGCGCGCAGACAGCGTCAGCTCCACAGGCGTGTCCTGCCGCGACTTCGCTTGCAGCGCCAGCGGCGCCGCCAGATCCAGCTTCAGGTCCTTCAGGCTCAGACGGTTCGGCTTGCCCGCCTCATCCAGGGTCGTCCAGTCCACGCCGCTGGCACGTGCCGATGCCTTGGCGCTCAGATCCTGAAAGCGTCCACTCAGATGACCATCCAGATTCATGCTGCCTGCAGCACGGCGATCCAGAGCCGACAGGTTGCCAAGCTTCACGCCGACATCCAGCCGGTCCTGCGGTGCCCCCAGCGCCCCCTTGGCCTGGATGCGGTTGGCTGTGCCATGGGCCAGCTTCAGGTCGATGTCCTTCAGCGACAGCGGCTGCCACTGGGCATCCAGCTCGGCCTTGCCGTGCAGGCCGCCGGTCAGCGGCTGGCCAGCGACGCGGCTTTCCACCAGTTCCAGCCCCACCGTGGCCTTCTGGCCGGGCGACATCAGGCGTCCCTCGACGGACCAGTCCGCACCCAGCATGCCCTCACGCCAGGCCGGGTCAACAGGCAGCGTGGCCGGCAGCCATTGCGCCAAGTCCAGCCGGCGGGCCGTGCCGTGCAGGTTCAGGTCCCAGGGAGCGCTGACGGCCGCCTGGCCGCTGGCGGTCAGCAGCGTCTCGCCCAGCGCAACCCGCCCTTCGTTCAGCTTCAGCCAGCGCGGGTCCAGCGTGCCAGCCAGCTTCACCTGGGCGTCGGCCGCCAGCTTCTTCAGGTCAGCTGGCAGCAGGGTGCGCATCTGTTCGGCGCGCTGCGACAGATCCACCAGGAACTGCTGGCCATCCACCTTCACCTGTCCGCCCAGGGCCGTCCGGGGCAGGCCCTGCCAGAGCGGGGCCAGATCCAGTCCGGTCAGCTTCAGGTCACTCTTCAGGCGGGGCAGCGTGGTCCCCGGAATGGCCATCGACTGAGCCAGCCAGCTTTCCAGCCGCCCCTCGATGCGGGCTTCGCCCTTGGCGGCGATGGTCACGGGCAGGGCGGCCTGCGGTTTCTGAGCGGCCTGCCCCTTGCCGGAGCCATTACCTGATCCATTGCCCGGCTTCACGTTGGCCGAGGCCGTTGTCACGGCCCCGGCGTCAGCCGGCTGCACACTTACCGGCAGGCCGATGGCCAGGTCATTGAGCCCCACGTAGAGATGTGACCACTGCTCGGTGGGCGGAATGCGAAAGACGATGCCGGTCTGCAGCGAGCGCAGCGGAATGCGGTTGGCCTCCAGCGTGCCGGCCCGGCGGTTGGCCAGCCGGATGTGTCCCTGCCACGTCTCCTTCTTGCCGGCCGCCGGATCGATGTCGAGGTCCAGGTCCATGCCGGTCTCGGGCAGCTTGCCCAGGGCGGTGAAGCGCGTCAGGTTGGTATCGGCCAGACGGGCATGCAGGCGTTCCACCGGCATCCGGCCCAGCGGTTTCACCACGGCCTGGATGTCGGCCATGCCATCAGCCAGTTGGCCCTGGAGGGTGGCCGGCAGTCTGGCCAGATCACCATCGACGGTCAGGGTGGCGTCATACGGCCACTGCTGGGCCTGGCCATTGGCCTGGATCACGCCCTTGAGGCGGTGCGGCGGTGCACCCTCCATCTGGGCCGTGGCCGAACGCACCTGGCCCCAGGGGCTGGTGAGCGCCAGCGTCTTGATCCGGTACTGCCCCACCGCGTATTCGGCTGCTCCGTCGATGTCGGTCAGCACCACGTAGGGCTCGGCATCCTTGCCATTGACGGCAGGCGGCTGGATCTCCAGTCGCCCGACGGCCAGCTTGCGGATCTCCAGCGGGAACGGCAGGCCGAAATCGCCGGGCATGTCGGTGTCGGTGCGCGGCTTGTCCGGGTCACCGGGCGGCACCTGGACGATCAGTGTCCCGGCCTCCAGCTGATGTACCAGTCCCTTGCCGCGCAGCAGTGCGCGCAGCGACCAGCGCAGCTGCAGATCCGTGCCCTTGACCGCGGTGTCGAAACCACGCCATTCCACGCGCCCGAAACGGATGCCGCGCCACAGGTTGCCCTGCAACCGGTCAAACGCCAGCGCCTGGCCATTGCGGGCCAGAAACTGCTGCGCCCAGGACAGCGCCTGGGTCAGACCGCTTTCGCTGCCCAGCCACAACAGCGCCGCCAGCACCAGCCCCATGACCAGCAACAGGATGCGCACGCTCCAGCGAAAGATCGCGCGCCACAGGGAATGCTCGCGTCGCGCGGGGGATTTCGTCGTCTCTTCCATGATCAGAAGCTGAATCCGATGGAGAAATGCACCCGGTAGCGATGAATGGCCTGGCCATAGGCCAGGTCCAGCTTCACCGGCCCCACGGGTGTGCGCACCTGCAGGCCCGCACCGTAGCCCGAGACGGCATCGAAGCTGCGCCAGGCGTCGGTGACGTTACCGTAGTCATAGAACACGCCCAGCGACAGCATCTCGGTGATGCGGTGCTGGTATTCCAGCGAGCCGATGGCCAGATAGCGCTGGCCGATCACCGAGTTGTTGACGTTCAGGCCCAGCGATCGGTAGCCATACCCGCGCAGCGAGCCGATGCCCCCCGCCCGGAACAGGTTCTCGCTGGGGATGCCGAAGCGGCTGCCCGCATTGACCACGCCGAACTCCACGCGACCGATGAAGGTGCCGTTGCGCCAGACGGGCGAGTTCTTCGACAGCGGCTTGAAGCCCACCATGCTGGTGTAGAAGCGGGTGAAGGTGGCATCACTCAGCGCGTGCTTGCTGGCCCCCGAGATCTCGAACTTGACGCCGTAGCCGCGCGAGGGGTTGAGCTGCGAATCGAAGCGCTGCAGCGTCCAGGCCTTGCCCAGCACCAGCGCCTTCACGCCGTCCCGCTGCCCGGACTGCCGGAAGTGGACCTCTTCCTGCTGCAGCTGCAGCGACGTGAACGCCTCGATGTCGCGCTCGCGCTGGCCATAGCCCACGTAGGCGTTGCTGTTGAACGTGATAACGCCTTTCTCGTCCTCGCGCTCGACGCGCCCGCCGAAGCCGTAGTAGCGGTCCTCGGCATCATAGGGGGTCCGGAAGTTGGCGAACGCTCGCTGGCGGCGCTGCGACATCACCACCGACGCCTCCATCTGCAGCCCGAACAGGCTGCGGTCCTGAAAGCCCACCTGGCCACGGAAGCCATCGTCGGTACTGTAGCCCAGACCATAGACCAGCCGATGGCGCTTGAGCTCCTCCACCACCAGGCGGATGGGCACTGCTTTCAGCGACGGATCTTCCTGCAGCGCCAGCGTGTCGGGCACGGCGCTCACCGAACTGAAGTACCCCGCCTCACGCAGACGCTCCTGGAAGGTCTGCAGCGCAGCATCCGTATAGGCGTCCCCTTCGTGGAACGGCTGCAGATCGGTGATGATCTTCTCCGGATAGCGCGACAGCCCCTGGATCTCCACCTTGCCGAAGGCAATGCGCTCGCCCGAGTCCACCACGACCGTCAGCCGCGCCTTGGCCGTCCGGGCATCCACCTGTGCCGTGCTGCGGGCAATGCGGGCGCGCAGGTAGCCCTGCCGCTTCATGGCATCAATAAGTGCCGACTTGCCGCTCTGCCAGTTGCTGCTCACGAAGGGATCGCCTACCGCCATGCCGAAGCGGCGCTTCACTTGAGCCAGTGCCCGGTTCTGCGTACCCTGCCCTTCGATCTGGATGTCCAGCTCGCCAACCCGGGTGCGATTGCCCGGCTTGAGCGTGAGCTTCACGCGGTTGGGCGCCTCGGCATCGATGTCGATGCGCGGCTCGAAGTAGCCTTCAGCCTGGACAATGGCCAGCACCTCGTCATGCAGCTTGGACACCAGACCGTCGAACTGCACCGGATCGTAGTCCTTGCGGTGCTGCCAGCGGCCCACCAGCGTGCTGTCACGGATGGTGCTGGCAAAGCTCGACGGCGCATCGATGTCGAAGCGGTAGTTGTTGCGCTCCAGCAGGTCCGACACGCCGCCCGATCGGTGCTCCGCATCAGCCGACTTGGCAGTGGCGGCCGTTCCCGAGGCCTGATCTGCCGGGGCCGCTTCGTGCCCGGAAGATGTGGAAGACGCGGAAGCGCCGGTCTGACCAGCTTCCGGGGCTTGAGCCGAATCGTCGGCCGCCAGGCGCCATGCCGACAGGTCACTACCCGCCTGCAAGCCCGGATAGCCCCCCGAGCGAAGGCCGGCAGCCTGCGCCACGGACGCGCCACCTGCCAGGGCCAGCACGGTCGCCAGGCCCAACCACCTGTCCAAAACGATTTTCTTCATGACATCGGCGCACGGCAGACCCGTGCAGCAGGAAAGCACAACGTACCAGAGCATTCATGCAACGGCGCAGCCGGATGCGACGATGACAACCCCCGGCCATCGCATCCTTCCTGAAAGGGCGGAAATGCCCTAACCAACGGCCGGCCAACACGCCGTCCCTGCGCCCGCAGTGCAGCGCCGAGTATAGGGCCTGCCGCCCGCCCTTACTGATAAACCGTGACAAATCCGGCAGATGATGACGCAGAAACGGGCGACACCCCAGCCCGACGGGACGACCGGCCCATCCCGGGTGCCCGGCGCCCGATAAAAAGCAGGACGCCCGGGCCGAACGGCACCCGGGCGTCCTGTGGAACCCCACAAGGGGGCAGCACGGGCGGCATGACCGCCCGATGGCGTGCGGCTTTCACCGCACGGCGACTGGCGATCAGGCCACCAGCCGATACTGCTTCGTGAGCTTGACGAAGTTGTCCAGCTCGGCCTTGTGGCGCTCCTCGCTCCAGCCCAGCCGGGTGGCCATGAACGCGGCCACAGCAGGCGCAGCAGCCTCGGCCGCCTTCGCATCCAGGAACAGCAGCCGGATGCGCCGTGCCAGCACGTCTTCCAGCGACAGCGCCAGCTCCTCGTCGATGGCCCACTGCACCTGCGCGAAGGTGTACGGATGATCCGGATGCACCTTCTTGGCCAGCTCGGGGTTCTCGGCCGCCAGCTTCTCGATGGCGGCTGCGTCGCTGCCATAGAGCGTCAGCGGCGTGTCATCGAGGTGCCGGTTGGCATCGATGTAGCCATGCAGCTTCAGCTCGCGCGTGGCGCAGGCCTTCTGCGGCAGCAGCCCGGCACCGATCGCGGCGTCGATGCCGTCCTCGGCCATCTGGCGGTAGGTGGTCCACTTGCCGCCAAAGATGTTGACCATGCCCGACTTGCTGACTTCCACCTTGTGGCTGCGCGAGACTTCCTTGGTGGACTTGCCCTCGTCCTTGGGCGCGGCCAGCGGCCGCAGGCCCACGAACACGCTGCGCACGTCGGCGCGCGTGGGTGCCCGCTTCAGGTAGTCGCGTGCCGTGTTCAGGATGAACTCGATCTCCTGCTCCAGCGGCTTGGGCTCGTAGGACGGCTCCTTGATCAGCGTGTCGGTGGTACCCACCACCAGCTTGCCGTGCCAGGGCACCGCGAACAGCACGCGGCCATCCGAGGTCTTGGGCACCATCAGCGCATCGTCGCCGGGCAGGAAGTCTTGATCCAGCACCAGGTGGATACCCTGGCTGGGCAGGATCGGCGGCTTCTCGTGGACCTCGTCCATCCCCAGGATGGGGTTGGCGAACACGCCGGTGGCGTTGACCACGCACTTGGCCTTGACCTGATAGGTCTCGCCCGTCAGCTCGTCACGGCACGAGACGCCATCGATCTTGCCGGCGGCGTTCTTGTCGATGCCCGTGACCGAGCAGTAGTTGAGCACGGTACCGCCGTGGTCGACGATCGACAGCGCCAGGCACAGGGCCAGGCGCGCGTCGTCGAACTGGCCGTCGTAGTAGCAGACGCCGGCGCCCACCTTGTCGTCACGCACGCCCGACAGGCGCTTGCGCGCCTCGGCCTGCGACAGATGCCGGGTATGGCCGATGCTGAGCTTGCCCGAGAGCCGGTCATACATCCACAGACCGAAGGTGTAGTAGGGAGCGGTCCACCACTTCTCGCCCGGGATGATGAAGGCCTGGGTCTTGAACAGGTGCGGCGCGTTATGGGCCAGACGGCCCCGCTCGCGCAGCGCCTCACGCACCAGGTCCACATACCCTTGCGCCAGATAGCGGACCCCACCATGCACCAGCTTGGTGGAACGGCTCGACGTGCCCTTGGCAAAGTCGTGCCCTTCCAGCAGCAGCGTGGAATAGCCGCGGGTGACGGCGTCAAGCGCCGTCCCCAGGCCAGTCGCACCGCCGCCGATCACCACCACGTCCCACTCACCGTGGGTCTTCAACTGCTCGATGGCTTTCTTGCGTTGCATGCTGATCTCCTATGCTTATTTCTTCACGCGCTCGGACTCGGGAATGCGGGCCTTGTGACGCCCTTCCTCAAGCATCGTGATGAAGAGCAGGACCACGGCAATCACGCCCCCGCCGATCATCACATAGAAACCACCGTCCCAACCGTAGTGCTGGGCAGCCCAGCCCACCACGGCTGCCGCGGCCGTCGTGCCACCCAGGTAGCCGAACAGCCCCGTGAAGCCTGCTGCCGTGCCGGCGGCCTTCTTGGGGGCCAGCTCCAGCGCATGCAGACCGATCAGCATCACCGGACCGTAGATGAGGAAGCCCACCGTGGTCATCAGCACGAAGTCGGTCAGCTGGTACGGGTTCTGGAACCAGGGCTTGTCCGCATATTGCGCCACCTGGTCGGCCGGCGTGGCCGGGTTCATCCACAGGGCTACCACGGCAGCGGTGGTCAGGATCATGAAGATGAAGCCCGTCAGGCCGCGCTTGCCCTTGAAGACCTTGTCCGACACCCAGCCGCACAGCAGCGTGCCCGGAATGGCCGCCAGCTCATAGATGGTGTAGGCCCAGGCCGTGCCCTTGAAGTTGAAATGCTTGACTTCGGACAGGTACACCGGCGACCACTTCAGCACGCCGTAGCGGATGAGGTAGACGAACACGTTGGCCAGCGCGATGTACCACAGCAGGCGGTTCTTCAGCACGTAGGTGACGAAGATCTCCTTGGTGGTCAGATCCTTCTCGGCCGTCTTGGCGTCGTAGTTGTCCGGATAGTCGTTCTTCCACTGCTCGATCGGCGGCAGCCCGCAGGACTGCGGCGAATCCTTCATGATGAAGAAGATGGGAATCGCGATGATCATCGCCGCGATGCCCGGGTAGTACAGCGCCTGCTGCCAGATGTCCTTGTTGGTGGCCTCAACCCCGTGGGTGTTGAAGTAGACGGCACCGGCCAGCAGCACCATGGCGCCCGGCACCATGCCGCCCAGGTTGTGGGCCGTGTTCCAGACCGACACCACCGAGCCGCGCTCGGTCTTGGACCACCAGTGCACCATGGTCTTGCCGCACGGAGGCCAGCCCATGCCCTGGAACCAACCGTTGATGAAGATCATCGCAAAGGCGATGGCCACGCTCGAGGTCGCCCAGGGCATCAGGCCCATCAGCGTCATGCACAGGCCCGACAGCAGCAGGCCGATGGGCAGGAACACCTTCGGATTGGAGCGGTCGGACACGGCCGCCATCAGGAACTTCGAGATACCGTAGGCCAGACCGGCAGCAGCACCGATCTGACCCAGCTCGGCCTTGTTGTAGAGGCCCGCGTCGATCAGGCCCTTCTGGGCGAGGTCGAAGTTGCCCCGCACGAAATAGTAGGCGGCATAACCGAAGAAGATGCCGGCAAAGACCTGCCAGCGCAGACGCCGGTAGGTCGGATCGATCTTGTCCGCGGGCAGCAGGGGCTTGTGTGCCGCCGGCTTGAGGATGCCAATCACGAGATGTCTCCAGAGGAAAAAAGGAAAGGGAAAAACAACGTTGATGATTCTGAAACATGTCCGCCAACAATGCGAACTTGTTTTGATAACGAATCATACGCCCTCATCCGCCGGAAAGACCTGAACCCAGGTCAAAGCCTCGTCGTCCGTGAACTACATGCCTGCCGCCGGTAAGCTCCACCGACAGGCGACAGGTGTGAGTTCAGGCCGATTGGCGTGCGCCCGCGGCACACGGTGTCGCTTACACCCCCGCCCGGGCCAGGCCGGAGAGAATCCCCTTCAGCGACGCGGTCAGGATGTCGGCATCCATGCCCACCCCGAACAGGGTGTGATCGCCCACTCTCAGCTCAAGGTAGGCCACCGCCTGAGCATTGGCGCCCGAACCGATGGCGTGCTCGCGGTAGTCCATCACCCGCACCTGGGCCAGGCCCGTGGCGTTGAGACCGGCCACGAAGGCATCCACCGGACCGGTACCCTCGCCCTGGAGGCTCACCGTCCTGCCGCCCAGCTGCACGTCGGCCTTCAGCGACACCCGGGTGTTGCCGGTCTCGTCGGTCTCGGACATGGCCCGCTGCTTCGGCGCAGCGATCTCGTCCAGCCGGTATTCCTTGCGGAACAGCGTCCACAGGTCCTTGGCCTGCAGCTCCTTGCCCGAGGCGTCCATCTCTTGCTGCACCACCCGGCTGAACTCAATCTGCAACCGGCGCGGAAGCTCCAGCCCGTACTCGTTCTCCAGCAGGTACGACACCCCGCCCTTGCCCGACTGGCTGTTGACGCGGATCACCGCCTCATACGAGCGGCCCAGGTCCTTCGGATCGATGGGCAGATAGGGCATCTCCCAGATATCGCCTTCCTTGCGGGCAGCAAACGCCTTCTTGATGGCGTCCTGGTGCGAGCCCGAGAAGGACGTGTAGACCAGGTCGCCCACATATGGGTGACGCGGGTGCACCGCGATCTGGTTGCAGTGCTCCACCACCCGACGGACCTCGTCGATGTCGGAGAAGTCCAGCCCCGGCGAAACCCCCTGCGTGTACAGGTTCAGCGCGATGTTGACCAGATCGCAATTGCCGGTGCGCTCGCCGTTGCCGAAGAGGCAGCCTTCCAGCCGCTCGGCCCCGGCCATCAGCGCCAGCTCGGCCGCCGCGATGCCTGTGCCCCGGTCGTTGTGCGGGTGCACCGACAGGATGATTGAATCCCGCTTGGCCAGGTTGCGATGCATCCACTCGATCATGTCGGCAAAGATGTTCGGCGTGCAGTGCTCCACTGTCGTTGGCAGGTTGATGATGCACTTGTTCTGCGGCGTGGCTCCCCAGGCATCCACCACGGCGTCCACCACCCGCTTGGAGAAGTCCAGCTCGGTGTCCGAGAACGTCTCGGGCGAATACTCGAAGCCCCACTCGGTCTCGGGATGCTCGGCCACCAGCTGCTTGACCAGCTTCGTCTGGCCCACCGCCATCTCGACGATGCCATCCTCGTCCATCCCCAGCACCACCTTGCGCATGACGGGTGCACAGGCGTTGTAGACGTGCACCGTGGCCTTTCTGGCTCCTTGCAACGACTCGATCGTGCGACGGATCAGCGACTCGCGCGCCTGTGTCAGCACCTGGATGCTTACATCGTCCGGGATCAGGTTCTCCTCGATCAGCCGGCGCACGAAGTTGAACTCGGTCTGCGAGGCCGACGGAAAGCCCACCTCGATCTCCTTGAAACCGATGTTCACCAGCAGCTGGAACATCTCCAGCTTGCGTTCGACGCTCATGGGCTCGATCAGCGCCTGGTTGCCGTCGCGCAGATCGGTGCTCAGCCAGATCGGCGGCTTGGTCAGCACGGCGTCGGGCCAGGTGCGATCCTTCAGGCCGACGGGCGCGAACGGGCGGTATTTGGAAGCGGGCTGTTGCAACATGAAAACGTTCCTGACAAAGAAAGGGTTGAGCAGTCGGCAACGATGCGGACCACGCAGGGGCCAAAAAAGCAAACGGCCCGCTGCCGGAGGCATACGGGCCGTTGAAGCTGGATCGCAGGGATGCGCGCGCAACTACCTTCGCCCGTAGGGGACGAACAGCAGTAGTGCCAGCAGCAGGGAGTCCTTGCGTGTATCCATGGTGCAGGAATCTAACATATTTCAAGGTTCCCGGGCACCTGTCGGCCCCATTCCCGGGGGCGGGATATCCCGTGTCTCTCTTCAAAAGCCCCGACGACCGCGGTTTCGGGCAAATCGCCGCCCACTGCGAGGACCATGCCCAGCCCCCCTGCCCGCCTTCCGCCAATCCGGACAGGCGAGGCAACGGGGGAGGGGAGAGACGCCGAGGAATCCACCTCCACCATCCGGAACAACCACGGCACAGGCATCATCACGGCCTCAAGACAGTATTGATATACCATCGTCGGGACGCCCAGTCGGCCTCTCGGATTCCTCCCGGTGGCCGGACACGGCCACCACCGCCTTGCGCTCCGCCCAGCGACCGGAATGACCACCGGACCGACCAGGGCGCCGCGGCATATCAGCACGTCCCGGAACAGGAGCTTGGGAGCATGTCATGCTGACAAAACTGGAAGTCGACGGTTTCAAAACATTCGAGAATCTTAGCGTCGACTTCATGCCTTTTACCGCCGTTCTGGGCAGCAATGCAGCAGGCAAGAGCAACCTGTTTGATGTGATCCAGCTCCTGTCGCAACTGGCCACCCGGGACGTAGCCGAGGCAGTCAAGCCGATGCGCGGTGAACCATTGGAGCTTTTCCGCCAGACCCCCTCCGGGCAGGCGCGGCAGATCAGACTGGTCGCAGAAGTCCTGGTGGATCCCGTGGTACGAGACCCCTGGGGCAGCGAAGTCAAGCTCACCCACACCCGCCTTCGCTATGAAGTCACCTTGGAACGACGCGAAATCAGGCCAGGCATCGAACGCATCCAGATTGCCCATGAAGCCGTACTGCCCATCATGCGCAAGGATGACGAATGGGCCAAGGCCCAGAAACCCTCGCGTGACTTCCGTGAGACCTATCTGAAATACAGTCGTCAGAAGCCTTGGCTGACGACCGATCAATCCGAAAGCGGACCTGAATTCAACATCCACCAGGATGGCAAGGCGGGCAGAAACCGGCCGGCCAGTGCCGCTGAGGCCACAGTGCTCTACAGCATCACGAACGCCGAGTTCCCTCATCTCTTTGCCTTGCGGGAAGAGATGCGACACTGGCGACTCCTGCAGCTGGATCCGGCTCTACTCCGCAAGCCGGCTCCCATCACAGCCGCCGACACCCTGGATGCCAATGGTGCCAACCTGGCGGCCGTTCTGGCCCGCCTGAAGGCCGAAACCCGCACGGACGAACAGCCGATGGGCGTTCTTGCCGACATCGCCGCCGCACTCAACAACCTGATTCCCGGTACGCGAAAACTGGATGCAGATCTGCACGATGCCAGCCGGGAATACCGTGTCGAGCTGACGATGCGTGACGACCTTCCCTTCAGCTCCCGGGTTATTTCCGACGGAACACTCCGCGTGCTGGCGCTACTTACCCTGTTGCACGATCCACGGCATCGTGGCCTCGTCTGCTTTGAGGAGCCTGAGAACGGCATCCATCCTGCTCGTGTCCGGATGCTCATCCAGCAGCTGCGCAGCATGGTCAGTGACCCAGCCACCTACCAGGCAAGCGAGACGCCACACCCCCTGAGCCAGCTGTTCGTGAACAGCCATTCACCTGTCGTACTCTCCGCCTTGCTGAACCGGACCACATCCGGCACCTTCCAGACCATTGAAGGCAGCGTGCTGTTCGCCGATACAGCTACCGTCATTGACCCGGAACGACATGAGAAACGGCGTCGCACACGCCTTCGCCCCGTCGATCCAGGCGCTCAGCCCACGCTGCCCACTGTCTCGGGCACCCTGGTCCACCCAGCCGAGGTTCAGAACATCCTTGAACTGGCCAGGACAACGGGGGAGCCATGCAATATCTGAGCCTTGCCCTGTATGCCGAAGGCCCCACCGACTACCGTTTCCTCTCCCCCGTCCTGCAGCGACTGTGCCAGGACATCTGCCTGGAGGAAGCCCGGGGCCATGTGGACATCCCCGAGGGCATTCTGCCCCTGGACGATACCGAGGACATGAAACATGCCCCCCGCGCCGAGCGTATCCTGGCTGCCGCACGACAGACGGCTGGGGCATGGCGCATTCTCTTCATCCATGCCGACGGCGACAAGAACCCCGAGAAAGCACGGGCGGAGCGAGTCGATCCCGCCTTGCAACTGCTCCAGCAACACCTTCCGGAAGCAGGGACTGGCGTAGGCGTCGTTCCGGTCAGAGAGACCGAATCCTGGATCCTTGCCGATGGCAATGCCATCCGGAGCACATTGGGCACGCTGCTGACGGACCAAGCACTCGGATTGCCACCACCCGGCAGGATCGAGCAGGAGGGCGCACCGAAGGAAATCCTGACGCGCGTCTTCAACACCGGCAAACCCGGTGCCCGAACCCGGGGACAGAGTGAAACCATGTATTTTCAGGCTCTGGGCGAGTGCATATCGCTGGCGGCACTGCGCCAGCTTCGCTCATTCATGCACCTGGAAGAGAATCTACGGGAAGCGCTGCGGTCCCTACAGATCATCCAATAGCCGGCAAGGCGCCCTTGCATCATGGCCAGGAGAAGAAGCAAGTCAGATCCCGCCTGAAC
>CAUVLK010000005.1:0-24261 GCA_963552635.1 uncultured Lautropia sp.
CGAACCCCTGCTGCTGCTGGTGGCCTCCGAGAAATACCGCGCCGGCGCGGCCATCATCCCCTGGGTGATTGGCGGCGTGGCCCTGCAGGGACTCTTCCCGGTGGCCTCGGCCGGGCTGCAGATCCAGAAACGCTCGGGCCGCATCCTGCTGGCCATCCTGTCGGCCGCCGGCCTGAACGTGCTGCTGAACCTGCTGCTGATCCCGTCGCTGGGCATCGAGGGCGCCGCCATTGCCACCTTGCTGGCCTACGGACTGATGACGGCCCTGGCCGCCTGGATGGGACGCGGCACCGTGCCGGTTCGACCGGAATACCGACGCATCGCCGTGTTCGTGGCCATGGCAGCGCTGATGTACGGGGTGCTGATGCAGATCCAGTTCCCGCAGCAGCTCACCACGCTGCTGGTGCGCATGGTGGCCGGCGCCGCCATCTACGCCGTGGGCACCGTGCTGCTCGATGGCGAGACCCGCGCGCTGGCCCAGCAGGCGCTGGGCCGTTTCGGTCTGTTCAGGGGCAAGGCATGAAAGCCGTCACCGTATTGATGTACCACGCCATCGTCGATGGCGAGATGGAAGGGGCCGATTCCCACTACAGTGTGCCGCCCGCCACCTTTGCCCGGCAGCTGCAGCTGATCCGCTCCCATGGCCGGCGCATCTGCAGCGTGCACCAGCTGCTGTACGAAGGACTGCCGGCCAGCGGCGAACCCTGGCCCGTATGCCTGACCTTCGATGACGGGCACCTGACCAATGCAGCAGCAGCCGAGGCCATCGCCCGCGAAGAGGGCCGGGCGGAGTTCTTCGTGAATCCGTCCATGGTGGGCAAGCCGGGCTTTCTGGACTGGCCGGCGCTGCGCGAGATGGCGGCCATGGGCATGGCGATCCAGTCGCACGGCATGAACCATCGCTATCTGGATCAGCTCTCCCCTGCCGAAGTGCGCGCCGAACTGGCCGACTCCAAGGCAGCCATCGAGGATGCCATCGGCAGCCCCGTCACGGTCTACGCCCCCGCGGGCGGCCGCATGCCCGAGAACTTCCTGTCACTGGCCGGCAGCCTGGGTTACCACGCCGTCTGCTCGTCACGGGTGGGCGTCTGGCGTGCGCTCGACGGCTTGCCGCTGTCGCCACCGGCCGCCGTGGCTTCGGCCCGGACAACGCATGCGGCATCTGGCTTGCCTGACGCGGATGCCCCGGCCGGCATCCAGGCCGTTGCCCCCCTCTCCGGCGCCTCGCATCCCGGGAATGTTGCGGATTCGCCGAACGGAATCGGGGGAAATCACAACAGTGTGTCGAATTCTGCTGCAATGGCAAATGGACCGGCGTTGGAGCTGCCGCGGCTGGCCATGCTGCGCGGTACCAGCGAGGCCCGTTTTCTGGCCTGGATCACGCAGCAGCCGCTGGAAATGCTGAAGCAGCAGACACGCTATCGCGTACTTCGGCTTTCCAAGCAACTGCTGGGCAATGGCGGACACGAAAAGCTTCGTGCCCTGCTGTTGCGCAGCCCCAGGACGGAACCCGGCAAAACCGACTGACGGAATCCCGATGAACACCTTCTGGTTGCTGGCCTACATCACCGCTGCAGGGTGGGTGGTGTACACGTATGCAGGCTATCCGTGGCTGCTGCACCGGCAACTGAAGAAGCGGCGGCCCGATCAGACGGAAAGCAGCCCGAACGCCTCGGAGCAGCCCGACATCGCCGTGGTCATCGTGGCCCGCAATGCCGCCCACCAGATCGGGCCGAAGATCCGGAGCTGCCTGCAGAGCCACTATCCCGCCGACCTGATCCGCGTGCTGCTGGCCATCGACGGCGACGACGAGGACACGGCACGCGCCGCCGAGGCCCTGCAGGATCCGCGCGTGGCGGTTCTGCGCCATGCCCAGCATCGCGGCAAGGCGGCCTGCCTGAACGACGCCATCGCGCAGTGCTCGCAGGAGATCCTGATCCTGACCGACGCCCGCCAGCGGCTGGATCCGGATGCCATTGCGTATCTCGTGCAATCGCTGCAGCGGGATCCTTCCCTGGCCGCTGTCAGCGGCGAGCTGAGTTTCGAGGTGCCCGAAGGAGATTTCGTCGGCCAGGGGCTGGACGCCTACTGGCGTTACGAGAAATGGCTGCGCCGTACCGAAGGTCAGGTGGCTTCCACCATCGGCATGACGGGGGCGCTCTACGCGCTGCGCCGTACGGCCTTCCGTCCCATTCCGTCCGAGACCATCCTGGACGATGTGCTGATTCCGATGCAGGCGGTGCTGGATGGATATCGCGCCAGCTTCGATGCCCGCGCCATCGCCTACGACCTGCCGTCGACCTCGATGCAGCAGGAAAAGCGCCGCAAGATCCGCACGCTGGCCGGCAACTTCCAGCTCATCCAGCTGTGCCCGGCGCTCATCGATCCACGTCGCAACCCGGCCTTCCTGGGGTTCTTCTCGCACAAGGTCTGCCGCCTGCTCACGCCGTTGGCGCTGCTGGTGATGCTGCTGGCCAGCGCGGCGCTGGCACCGGTGTCGCTCTTTTTCCGCGCCAGTCTGGCATGTGCGCTGCTGATCATCGGTCTGTCGCTGCTGGCCCGCTGGGTGCCGGGCACCCGCCGCTGGCTGCCGGTACGACTGTCCAACACCTTCATCGAGATGCACCTGTTCATCGTGTACGGTTTTCTCGAGTTCCTGCGAAACCGCAACCTGCATCGCTGGGGAGGCTGATCCGATGAGCCTGCAACAGCCATCTTCCACGGAAACCCATCCGGCATCTGGCGCTGCACTGCTGCCGTCCGACACACCGGCACGGCAGCCTGCCCGCAGCAAGGACACGCCCGCGCAGCCTCCCCTTCGGGTTCTGTACCTGGTCTCGCTGTTCCCCTGCTGGTCCGAGACCTTCATCGTGCGCGAGATTCATGCGCTGGCACGTCAGGGCGTGGACATCCGCATCGTGTCGCTCAAGCCGCACAGCGAGCCGATGGTGCAGCCCGATGCGCAGGTGCTGCTGGACCGGGTGATCTACCCGCCCAGCAGCCTGGCCGGCAGCCTGCGTGCCGCGCTGCCCCAGGTGCTAAAGCATCCGGTAAAGAGTGTGGCCGAACTGTGGCCACTGGTTCGCAGTCTCTGGCGCCGACCCACCGAACTGGCCAAATCCGTCATCAGCTGGTGGCGCACGCTGGCGGTCATGGCGGAGGTGCAGCGCTTTGCCCCGCAGCACCTGCACGCGCACTGGGCCACCTACCCCAGCACGGCCGCCCGCATCCTGGCCGGACGCATCGGCTGCCCCTGGAGCTTCACCGGTCATGCACACGACATCTTCGTGCACGACCAGGACCTGTCCGGCAAGCTGGCACAGGCGGATTTCAGCGTCACCATTTCCGAATACAACCGCCGCCAGCTCTCGGCCCGTCTGCCGAGCAAACTGCACAACCGGCTGGCCGTCATCCACTGCGGCGTGCTGCCGGCCGACCTGCCTTTCACGGCAGACGGCCGCGAGCCGGCCTACATCGTCGGCGTGGGACGGCTGGATCCGATCAAGGGCTTCATCCATCTGGTGAGGGCCTGCGCACTGCTTCAGGAACGCGGCATCGATTTCCGATGCGACATCATCGGCGACGGCCCCCTGCGCGACGAGCTGCAGCAGGCCATCAACCAGGCCGGGCTGTCGGAGCGCGTGCAGCTGACCGGCGCCCTGCCCCAGCAGGATGTTCGCCAGAAAATCAATCGTGCCACGATGTTCGTGCTGCCCTCGGTGCTGCTGGCCGACGGCAACGCCGATGGCATTCCGGTGGCGTTGATGGAAGCCATGGCCTGCGGGGCCACGGCCATCTCCACACGGGTCTCGGGCATTCCCGAACTGATCCACCATGAAGAGAACGGCCTGCTGGTGACGCCCGGCCAGGCCACGGAACTGGCCGATGCCATGGCCAGACTGCTGGCCGATGCACCGCTGCGCACCCGCCTGGCACAAGCCGCCCGAAACACCATCATCCACGACTTCGACGCCGACATCGAGGCAGCCAAGCTGCTGGGCCGCATCCAGGCCGTTCAGCCCGACACCGGCCGCTGGCAGGGCGAAAAGCCAGCATCATCGCCCCTGCGCGTGATGCTGATGACCGACGAGATGGAAGTGGGTGGCAGCCAGCGGCAGATCGTGCAGCTGGCGCTGGGCCTGAAGGAGCGGGGCATCGAATGCGTGGTGCTGTATTTCATCAAGCCGTCGTTCCTGGTGGACCGGCTGCACGCGGCCGGCATCCAGACCCTGCGCGTGGACAAGCGTCGGCGCGTTGACCCCAGGTTCGTCTGGAAGCTGCGGCAGACCATCCGGCAGTGGGCGCCGGACGTGCTGCATTGCTATTCGTTCACGGCCGAACTGTGGGGCGCCATTGCCACTCGACTTCTGCCGGCTGCTGAACGCCCCACGCTCATCACCTCGGTGCGTGGCACCTACGAGTGGTACAGCGCCCATCAATGGCGGATGAAGCACTGGGCCAGCCAGCGCTCGCAGGGCATCATCTCCAATTCCCGCGAAGGGGCCGAATACGCAGCGCGCCAGATGGGGCTGCCGCTATCGCGCTTTTCCATCGTCCACAATGGCGTGGAAGTGCCTGAGCCCGCTGCCGATGCCGTGGCCGCCCTCCGGAAGGAATACACGGCAGCCACCCCGAACGGGCAGGTAGCTGCTCCCTTCGAGACCCTGCTGCTCTTCGTGGGCCGCCTGGTGGAGCACAAGAACCTGCCGCGGCTGCTGGACGCCTTTGCCCGCGTGGCCGCGGAACGGCCGCACGTGCGGCTGCTGCTGGTGGGTGGCGGTCCGCTGCACGACATGCTGGCAACACGCATCCGCGAACTGAAACTGGATGATCGTGCCCTGCTGCTGGGCGAACGCTCGGACGTGGCTGCCCTGATGAAGGCCGCCGACCTGCTGGTCGCCCCGTCGCTGCGCGAGGGCATGTCCAACGTGATCCTGGAAGCCATGGCGCTGGGCCTGCCGGTCCTGGCCACCCGGGTGGGTGGCACGCCGGAAGTCATCGAGGACGGCCGGCATGGGGTGCTGGTCGACCCCATTGACACCCAGGCCCTGGCCGATGCCATGCTGCAACTGATCGATGATCCCGTCCGGCGTCAGGCCATTGGCCAGGCCGGTCGGCAGAAGGTTCTTGAACAATACAGTCCCCCCGCCATGGTCAGCGCCATGCTCAAGGAGTATTCGCGTGTCAGTCAACGGTAATTTCCTGCTGGTCATCCAGCCCCCGGCCGACAATCAGCAGCCGGATCATCCGATACCTGCCCTGCCTACCGTCACCGCTGGCTGGCCTGGTCCCGAGAACTCGCGTGCGGCCCACCGCCTGCAGAGCACGATGCCCGACGGCCATCGCTTCGACCTGCAGTGGCAGGGCGCCGGCTGGCAGTACATCGGCAACGAGCAGGTCGGGGCCATGGGCATGTCCAACGGACCGCATGGCGATGACCTGAGTGCGGTGCTGCACGCCTGGATGCAGGACCGCAAGACCCCGGTGGAACGCTGCCTGGGCCGCTTCGTGCTGGTGTGCTGGGATGTGCCCCGGAGCCTGGTGACCATCGTCACCGATGCCTTCAAGACCTGGCCGGTCTGCTATGCCCATGAGCAGAACCGCCTGGCCTGCGCCAGCGACATGCGACTGCTGGTGGCCACCCGACTCTTCGACAACAAACTGTCCGACGAGGCGCTCTACCACTATCTGAACTTCTACTACGTGCCGGCGCACAGTGCCATCTACCGGGCCGTGCGCAAGCTCTCGGGCGGTCAGCGACTGCACTGGGAAAGCGGCCGCATGCAGCAGGACAACTGGTGGCAGTTGCGTTACCCCGAGGACCACGATCCGGGGCGCGAGCTGGCGGCCATCGAGCTGCGTGAACGGATCATCGAGACAGTGCGCAGCTACCGTCCGGGCGACGAGCAGCACTGGGGCGCGTTCCTCAGCGGCGGTACCGACAGCTCCAGCATCTGCGGCATCCTGGCCGCGGCGGCAGCGCCGAAAAAGGTGTCGAGCTTCTCCATCGGCTTCACCGAGGAAGGCTATGACGAGCTGGGCTTTGCCAACATCGCCAGCAAGGCCTTCGGACTGGACTCCCACCAGCGTCGGGTCAGCGAACAGGAGGCGGCCGAAGCACTGCCGATGCTCATCCGCGCCTTCGACGAGCCCTTCGGCAATGCCTCGGCCATTCCCACCTACTACTGCGCCCGCATGGCGGCCGATGCCGGCAAGGACCTGCTGGTGGCCGGCGACGGTGGCGACGAGATCTTCGGCGGCAACGAACGCTACCTGAAGGACCGCATCTTCAGCCTGTACTACGGGCTGCCTTCGCCGCTGCGCGGCCTGGGCAAGCTGCTGGCCAACAGCCTGAAGAACACCGATCAGCGCTGGGCCAACCGCATCCGCAACTTCATCGAGCGCGGCAGCATCCCCAACCCGGACCGCTTCTACACCGATGATTCGTTCGCCTCGGACCACTACGAGGAGCTGCTGACGGCCGACTTCCGGTCCAAGGTGGCGCGCGATGCGTCGCTGGAGCTGCAGCGCGCCGTCTGGCGGTCGCTGACCGCGCCCAGCGAGCTGCACCGGCTGATGCACCTGGATCTGACGATGGCGATTGCCGACAACGACATCATCAAGGTGACGGGTGCCTGCCGCAGCGCCGGCGTGTCGGTGCGCTTCCCGTACCTGGACCGTCATCTTGTCGAATACACGGCACATTTACCAGCTCATTACAAACTGCACGGAACGCAAAAACGCGCGCTCTTCAAACAGGCGATGATGTCGGTCTTGCCGGAAGAGATCCGCCGCAAGAAGAAACAGGGCTTTGGACTGCCTGTCAGTCTGTGGATGCGTGGCAACGGGCAGTTCCGGCAACTGCTCAACGACACGCTCGAATCCCCGAACGCACGGCTGCACGACTTTGTCCGCATGGACACGGTGCGCGGCCTGCTGGAGCGCCACCAGCGTGGCGCGTGGGATCACGCCAGCGAGCTGTACCAGTTGCTGGTCCTCGAACTCTGGCTGCAGCGCCATGCCCATGACACGCAAAGCTGAACCCACCAGGCGGGTCTTCATGGTCCTGGACAGCGTCTATCCGTCCCCGGGCGGGGGCGGCGCCGAATCGCAGGTCGGCACGCTGACGGGCTGGCTGGCCGAACAGGGCGTGCCCAGCACCATCGTGGTGCCGATGGTGCCCTGGGGGCCCCAGGTCGCCCATGAACAGCAGGGTCTGGTGGAGATCATTCGGCTGCGCTACCCGCGCCTGCCCCTGCTGGGCGGCCTGGTGCTGCAGGCCCGACTGATGATGCTTCTGCGCCGTCGCCGTCGAGAAATCAAGGCCATCCACTGCCACATTGCCCAGAACATGGCTGTTGCCAGCGCCATCATCAACCAGCGACTCCGCAAGCCCCTGATCGTCAAGCTCACCGGCATGACCGAGCTGCATGGCGGCATCCTGGATCCGAACCCGTCGCTGTCGATGCGCATCAAGCGCACCATTCTCAAGCGGACGATGATCCAGGCCATCAGCCACGCTCTGGGCAACCGGCTGCTGGACGTGGGCTTCTCGCCCGCTCAGGTCTACCGCATTCCCAACGCCGTCGACCTCGACCGCTTCGATCCCCAGCAGCCCCACATGCAGGCGCTGCGCGCCCAGGGCCGCCCCGACTGCGACCTCGTGGTGCTGTACGTGGGCCGGCTGGAAGCGGTGAAGGGCCTGGACGTGCTGATGGACGCCTGGATGGCCGCCTTCACGCCTGAACAGAATGTCCGGTTGCTGCTGGTGGGCAGCGGATCGCTTGAAGAAACGCTGAAGCAGAAAGTAAGCGCTAACGGACGTGAAGAGCAGATCCGCTTCCTGGGCCGCAGCGACAACGTGGCCGAGCAGCTGGCCTGTGCCGACCTGGGCGTGCTCACTTCCTATACCGAGGGGCTGTCCAACACGCTGCTGGAATCGATGGCGTCGGGCCTGCCGATGATCGGCTCCCGGGTCAGCGGCAACGAGGACTTCATCCAGCCCAATGTCACCGGGTGGCTGTTCCCGGCCGGCGACCGGGAAGCGCTTGCCCGTTGCCTGCGCCAGGCCTACCGTCTGGGCCGCCCCGGGCTGGCCAGGATGGGTCGTGCCGCCCGGGCCTTCGTGCAGGCCAACGCCTCCATTCCCACGGTGGGCAACCAGTTGCGCACCATCTACGAAGGCGACGCCTGGACGCTTACCGCCCTGAGCGAGCTTGAGCCGCATTCCTTTCCTCACGACTCGATGCACTGAACCATGTGTGGCATAGCCGGACTGATCTCCCTTGATGGCCGGGCCCTGCCCGGTCCGCAGACGCTGGACGCGATGTGCAGGACCATCGTGCATCGTGGCCCCGATGACCAGGGCACCTTCCACACCGACTGGGCCGCCATCGGCATGCGCCGGCTGTCCATCATCGACGTGGCGGGCGGCCATCAGCCGGTCACCAGTGCCGGCGGTCGCATCCAGCTGGTCTTCAACGGCGAGATCTACAACTTCCGCGAGCTGCGCCAGACGCTGGAAGCACGCGGCTACGTGTTCCAGAGCCACTCCGACTCCGAGTGCATCGCCCACGCCTACGCCGAGTACGGCACCGACTGCTTTGCAATGCTGCGCGGCATGTTCGCCATCGCCATCGTCGACCAGGACAGGCGGCGGCTGGTACTGGCACGTGACCGCATCGGCAAGAAGCCGCTCTACCTGGGCGAGCTGTCGCCGGGCGTCCTGGGCTTCGGCTCCGAGCTGAAGACGCTGCTGGCCGTGCCCGGCTGGCAGCCGCGCATTTCCATGGATGCGGTGCAGGACTTCTTCAGCCTGGGCTACATCCCGGCGCCCGACACCATCTTCGAGGGCATCGGCAAGCTGCCGCCCGGCCACTGGATGAGCATCGAGCCCGGCCAGGACGGGGGCGCCCCCAACATCGTCCAGACGCGCTACAGCCACGTGGACTTCCTGCCCAAGTGGACCGACAACGAGGACACGCTGCAGGAGCGGCTCTTTGCCGAGCTGGACGATGCCGTGCGCGTGCGGCTCGTCTCGGACGTGCCCTTTGGCGCCTTCCTGAGCGGCGGGCTGGATTCCAGCGTGGTCTGCGCGCTGATGACCCGTCACCTCAGCCAGCCGCTCAAGACCTTCTCCATCGGCTTTGACGAGGCCGGCTTCGACGAGCTGCCCGATGCGCGGCGCGTGGCCCAGCACCTGGGCACCGAGCACCACGAGATGGTGGTGCGCCCCGATGCGGCCAACCTGCTGGAGACGCTGGTCCATCACTTCGACGAGCCCTTTGGCGACTCGTCGGCCATTCCCACCTTCCTGGTGTCGCAGCTGGCGGCCCGCCACGTGAAGATGGTGCTCTCGGGCGATGGCGGCGACGAGCTGTTTGCCGGCTATTCACGCTATCGGCGCTACGCCACGCTGCAGCGCATCCGCCGCGCCACCCTGGGCATGGCGCCCGGGCTAGCGAAGCTGGGCGGCGCACTGCTGCCCGGCGCACGCGGCCGGCGCCTCTCGGGCATCGGGCAGCGCCTGGGCCTGGCCTGGCCCGACGACTATCTGGCGCTCGTGGCGCTGGCCAACCCGGCCGACCTGCGCCTGCTCTTTGGCGAACGCGCACACGCCGACCCGTTCGGCAGCGTCCGGCAACGGTTCGTCAGATCCGACATCGATTCGCACGCGGAGCAGATATTGTCCGGTGACATGGACACGTACCTCGTCGACGACATCCTGGTCAAGGTGGATCGCACCACCATGGCCAACTCGCTCGAGGCCCGTGCGCCCCTGCTCGACCAGAACCTGATCGCCTTTGCCGCCCGCCTGCCCTTCGACCTGAAGCTGCGCGGCGAGCAGGGCAAATATCTGTTCCGGAAGGTCGCCGCCCGGCTGCTGCCGGCCGAGGTGCTGACCAAACGCAAACAGGGCTTTGCCATCCCGCTGGCCACGTGGTTCCGCAACGACCTCCGGCCCATGCTGCTCGACACCATCGGCAGCCGCGCCTTCAAGGAGCGCGGCATCTTCGACCAGGCTGGCATCCAGCGTCTGGTGGACGAGCATCAGCAGGGTCTGCAGGACCGGGGCGAACTGCTGTGGATGGTGATGGTTCTGGAGACCTGGATGCGAACGCTCCCGGATCAGACCTCTCCTTCAACGATGCACTGATGCTGGATATCGGAAAGCAAATCATCAAGCAGATCGTCTCGCCCCTGGCCGACCGGGCCGGCGTGTACGACCACAAGGTGGAGAGCCTGCTGGGCTCCACCAACCGGCTGCTGGTGCTGATGTATCACCGCGTCATCGATGATCTGGCTTCCGATCCCTTCGCGCTCGGCATGTGCGTGCGCCAGAAGTATTTCGAGGAACAGCTGGCCTGGCTGGCAGCCAACACCCAGGTGCTGCCGCTGAGCGTGGCCGTGCAGCGCCTGCTCGACAACGAACCGCTGCCGCCCCATGCCGTGGCCATCACCTTCGATGATGGCCTGCTGGACAACCTGACCTGCGCCGCCCCGCTGCTGGAGAAGTACCGGCTGCCCGCCACCTTCTACATCATCACCGGCGGGCTGGAAGAAGGCACCCCCATGTGGTGGGACCAGGCCATCGCCATGCTGGCCACGACCGATGCCCAGAGCCTGGACCCGCGCGCCGTGGGCCTGCCCGAACTGCCGCACGAGCTGTCGCTGCATCGCCATGCCCGGCGGGCCAGCTGCATCACCATCCTGAACGCGCTGTGGGAGCGCAACCCCACCGCCATCGCCCAGTGCCTGGACCAGATGCGCAGGGTGCTGCGTCCCGGCACCATCCCGCCTGCCCTGCGCGCGCCCCGCATGGATGTCGAACAGGTCCAGGAGATGGCCCGGCGCGGCTTTCAGATCGGCGCACACACCAGCCGCCACATCGACCCGAAGCTCTTCAACCGCGAACAGCTGCGCGCCGACCTGCTGGCCTCGCGCCGCCAGCTGCAGGACATCTGCCAGCAGCCCATCGACAGCTTCGCCTATCCCGGTGGCCGGTCTTCGGTCTGGATGCCGGATCTTCTCGATACACTCGGCTTTCACCACGCGGTCGACACCCGGCGTGGCATCAACCAGGCGCCGGCTGCCCGCTTTGCCATCGCACGGGTCGGCATGCCCGACACCCCGGTCGGCGACTTCAAGCGGGCGATCCGCAACCTGACCATCATCGACGCGACGCATTGAAGAAGCAGACCCAGTACCTCAACATCCTGCTGGCAGCCATGATCGTGTGGGTGCCCAACCAGCTGCACCTGCCGGCCGACCTCGGCGTGAAGGGGCTCAACAGCATCAACCTGCTGTTCCTGGCCATCATCTACTACGTCCACCAGCGCAACAAGAAGCTGCCCCCGTCCGAAGCCACACCCCTCAAGGGCGTCTTCATCGCATACTTCTGCATGCTCGTCTGGGGCTTCCTGGCCGGCCAGCTCACCGACCGGTCGCTGATGATGGAAGACCTCACGGCCATGAAGAACTCCATCTTCTTCATGTGCCTGTACTTCGTCTTCTTCCATGGCGCACGTGACGAGACCAGCGTCCGCCACCTCTTCTACGTCGTGCTGTTCGTGGCGGCCGTGGCAGGCCTGGAAGCCATCCGCGAAGGCATCGACTACGGCTTCGGCGTCTATGGCGAGACCAAGCGCGCTGCCGGTCCCTTCGGCTCCAACTACAAGGCCTCCAACCTGGCGGCCGTCTTCTTCTCGATGTTCATGCCGGTGTTCGCCGCCGTGGCCCTGTACCAGAAGGGGCGGCCCACCGTCCGCATGGGTGCCATCGCCGGCGTCGTCATCCTGCTGCTGGGCATCTTCTGCACCTACTCGCGCCAAGCCTACCTGATCGTGGCCGCCATGCTGCTGCTGATGACCCTGAAGCGCAACGTGCTGCTGGGCATCCTCATCCTGGTGGCCGTCGTCAACTACCAGGCCTGGGTGCCGGAAGGCGTCGTCACCCGGCTGGCCATGACCGAACAGACCTCGGAAGAGACCGGCGAGGAGCAGCTCGACGAAAGTACCGAGAGCCGCTTCATCCTCTGGGCCGGCGCAGGCCGACTGCTGATGTCGCGCCCCTGGGGCATCGGACTGAACCACTTCAAGCGTGAGATCGGCTCCGAAGAGCCCTCGCTGGCCGGTCTGGACGCCCACAACTTCCTGGTGCTGATCACCACCGAAGCCGGCCCGTTCGGCGGCATCATGACCCTGATCCTGTATGCGTCCCTGGGTACCCTCGCCTGGCGCTTCTGGAAACTGGCCCGAACACCCGACCAGCAGGCCATGGCAGCCGGCTTTGCCGGCGCCACCATCGCCGTCATGCTGGGCAACCTGTACGGCAGCCGGCTGCTGGACGGTGCCGTCACCGGCAACTACTGGATCCTGGCCGGCCTGTCGGCCCGTTATTGGCTGCTCCTGAAGAACGGCACCCGTGACGAGACCGGCGCCCTGATCGACACGACCCAGGACACGGCAGCCGCCACCAACGACAAGGGCCCGGATGGCACGCCCCGCCCGCCCGTCCAGGGTCCCGCCACCCGACCGCGCCCGGATCGCCCCTCCCCGCGCGACGCCGACGGCCGCCTGATCCGGCCTGCGGGCTGAACCCACCGCCGCCCATCGGCAGCCGACCACCTTCGGTCGGCCCGCTTTTTCGTCGAAAACGTAGGCTTCTTCGACGATCATGGCCACATAAATCGCCATCTTCCTGTGCACATTCCCCCGGTCGAAAGGCAGCGCCCACCCGTCTGCCGGCGTTTCCCAGACGCAACGCCAGTCTCTAGAGTTCGTGTGACTTTTTTCCGACACCGGTGCCCACCGGCGTCCGGCCGGCAGGGGCCCTGACCTGTCCCCAGCCGGTTCGCCGTGAAAGGCACCCCCACGACGAACCGCTGGATCATGACCCTTGAACGACTGGCCCATCTGACGCCTACCCACCCGGAGGCCGCGCCGCGCCTTGCCCGCCGCACCGCCCCCTCCTTCACCACCCTGACGGCCCTGTTCCTGAGCGCCAGCCTGCTGGCCGCCTGTGGCGGCGGCGGTGGCGATGCCGAAGCCGCCTCTCAACCTGGTTCCGGCACCCCGGCCAGCGCCCTGGCCGACGCCGGCCCGCTGTCGCTGGATCAGGGTACCCCCGCCCCCTTCTCGCTGCCGGAAGACGACATCTGGTTCCTGGATGAGGCCGCCTTCAACCCCGAAGGGCAGTCCGCCACCGACGCCAAGGAAGGCGTCACCACCAAGGCCACGGCCACGCAGCCCGTCATCGTGCGTGCCCCGGCCTTCGGCCCGGCCGGCCAGACCGTGCGCGTGGGCACGCCCATCACCCGCGTGACCGGCGTCTATCGCAACGGCGTCGCGGTTGCCGGCTTCCGCAGCCGCGATGGCCGTGACATCCCCGAAGGCCGCCAGGCCAGCTACACCCCCACCACGGCCGACATCGGCAAGCGCCTGGTCTACCGCGAACGTGTGATCAACCAGCGCACCGGCGAGTACATCTTCGCCTACAGCAGCCCCGTCACCGTCGTGGCCGCCGACACCCCGTCGACGGACAACCGCGCGAGCAAGCCCGTCTCGCTGCGCGCCCCGCTGATCGCCGGTGGCAACACCCGCATCCGCGCCGGGCGCCCGGTCAGCGCCATCGCCGGCGTCTACCAGAACGGCCAGATCAGCAGCCGCCAGTGGCTGCGTGACGGCCAGCCCATCGCCGGCGCCACGGCCGAGACCTACACCCCCACCCGGGCCGATGTGGGCAAGAAGCTGGGCTACGTCGAGACCGTGCGCAATCCGGCAGGCGCCAATCCGGTCCAGGTTCAGGCCGGCACCGTCTCCGTGGTGGCCGACAACTACCCGTCCATCCATGCCATGCCCCGGACCTCGGTCGCCTCCCAGACCGCCGAAGTGGGCCAGATGGTCCGTGGCACCTCGGGCGTCTACCAGTGGGGCCGGGTGCGCCAGGCCTTCTGGATGGTGGACAACACGCTGACCGCCAAGGGTGACAGCTACACCATCACCGCTGCCGACCTGGGCAAGACGCTGGCCTACACCGAAGAGATCGAAGGTGACAGCGGCGATGTCGTCTGGCTGTCGGCACCCGCCATCAAGGTGGTCGCCACCAAGTCTGCAGCCTCTGCATCCAGTACGAGCGCATCGTCCCAGCCCGTGACGCCGGCTCCCACACCTGTCGCCGGCGGCAATGGTTCTTCCGTGCCGGGCCTGAACCTGGGCGGCAACGGCCAGAACACGCCCGCCACCCCGGGCGCCCGTCCGTCCGGCAACGCCAGCATCGCCGCCAATGACGTGTGCCGCGACATCCTGCTGCGCAACAACCCGCTGCAACGCGGCCAGGAAAGCGCCCGTGTGCCGGACCGCCAGATTCCCGCCACCGGCGTGGCCGTTCAGGAACCCACCTACGGCACCTGCCAGGTTCGCCTGACCCACAACGGCCAGAAAGCCGGCGACGAGAAAAGCCATCGCAGCGACTACTCGCGCCGCCAGGCCTTCAACGCCGACAACAGCCGCATCCTGATGTACGCCTCCAACGGCTACTGGCACCTGTACGACGGCCACACCGGCAAGTACCTGAAACAGCTTCAGGGCCCGGCAGGCGATGCCGAACCGCAATGGCACCCCACCAATCCCGACGTGCTGTACTACGTGCCCAACAACGGCTGGGGCATGACCATCACCGAGCTGAACGTCGCCAGCGACCAGCGCCGCGTGGTGGGTGACCTGGGTGCACGCCTGAAGAGCTTCTGGCCCACCGCCGCCACCGCCTGGACCAAGTCCGAAGGTGCCCCCTCGGCCGACGGCCGCTACTGGTGCCTGATGGTGGACAACAACCAGTGGCAGGGCGTGGGCGTCGTCACCTGGGACATGAAGGAGGACCGGATCCTGGGCCGCATGAACCTGCCCGCCCGCCCCGACCACGTCAGCATGAGCCCCTCGGGCCAGTACTGCGTCGTCTCGTGGGCGCACAACCGGGAACTGGGCACTCGTGCCTACACCCGTGACTTCACCACCCCGCACGCCGCCTCAGCATCCCGCCAGCCCTACGTGAAGCTGCACGAGCAGTCCGAGCACTCGGACCTGGCGCTGAACAAGCAGGGTGAAGACGTCTACGTGGCCATCGACTACCAGGCCGACCGGGGCGACGTCTTCATGGTGAACCTGAAGACCGGCAAGCGCACCTCGCTCTTCCCGACCTACCTGTCCGGCACCGCCACGGCCATCCACTTCTCCGGCAAGGCCTACGGCAAGCCTGGCTGGGCACTGGTCTCCACCTACGGTGAATACCATGCCAGCAACCAGGCCAGCAGCCTGCGCAACACCGCCATGCAGCAGTGGATGCACCGCAAGATCTTCGCGGTGAGCCTGGAAGAGAACCCGCAGATCCGCCCGCTGGCCCACGCCGACAGCGACTCGAAATCCAGCTGGGGCTCCGACGCCTACTGGGCCGAGCCGCAGGCCACCGTCAACAGCGACTTCACCCGCGTGCTCTTCAACTCCACGCTCAACAGCAGCCGCATCCAGGACGTGGAAACCTACATGCTGGCACTGCCGAAGGGGGCCCTCGACAAGTAAATCTGCTGTCCACATGATCTGAGCAACCGGCAGGGGCCGCCCAGCGGTCCCGCCACCCAACCCGGGCAAGCCAGAGCGCCTGCCCGATTCATTTCCACCTCCTTGGACGGAAATACCGCCTCCCTGCGACTTTCCGCACTACCACACCCCGCCAACGGAACGACCATCGGCCCGGCCTTTCTTGCAGAAACCGTCCGATGAAGAACGCCGACCGGCCCACCTCGCCCATCACCGCCAACGTCCGCACCGCGCTGCACACCGCCCTGGACAGGACGCCGGGCATGCCCCTTCGCACGCCCCGGCAGACAGGTGCTCCGCGCGCCGCCCATCTGGCCATGGCCAGCCTGCTGGGGCTGAGCCTTGCTGCCTGCGGCGGGCAGGCCGAGTCCGGCCATGAACCGCATGCAGGAACGCCCCCATCTGCCACCGACACCCTCCGGCCAGGCGCCCCGAGCATTTCCGGCAATACGCCCAGCACACCCAGTCCCCCCAATACGCCCGACACGACGGGCCGCACGCCTGCGCCGGCCGCGCCCGGCAAAACCCCGGACAAGGCCGGCCTCAATCCGGCAGCACTCTGCGCTGCAGAACTGGCCGCCATGCTGCCCCTGCCTGCCGGCACCGAACGCCGTCCTCTGCCCGACAACGCCCGGCCTCCCTTCCTGAGCAGCACGCTAGACCCCATCCATGGCAGCTGCATCGTGCGCGTGACCGACAATGCTGCGCACCCCGAGGCGCCCGCACGACGCAATGACTATTCCCGCCGGCAGGCCTTCAATGCCAACGACACCTACTTTCTGCTGGCCGCCAGTGACGGCCACTGGCACCTGCACGATGCCACCACCGGCCGCTTCATCCGGGTGCTGAACGACCTGAATGGCGCCACCGACCGGCTGGCAGGCGATGCCGAACCGCAATGGCACCCCACCGATCCGGACCTGCTGTACTTCCTGCCGCGCGACGGCATCGGCATGCAGATCTACCAGCTGGATCTCAAGACAAACCAGGTCAGCGTCGTGGCTGACATGGGCCCGCAGATCCAGCAGCACTGGCCCGAGGCCAGCGTCGCCTCCACGCGCTCCGAAGGTTCCCCCTCGGCCGATGGTCGCTACTGGTGCTTCATGGCCCGCGCCATGGTCGACAACGGCAGCTGGCCCATGCGCGGTGTCTTCACCTGGGACCTGCAGGAACAGCGCATCGTCGGCACCCTGAACCAGGACGGTACACCCGACCACGTGAGCATGAGTCCCAGTGGGAAGTACTGCGTGGTCTCGCACACCACGGCTACCGGCCCGGGCACCCGTTCGTACCGACGCGACTTCCAGGCGCCCTACAGTGACAGCACGCCGGATACCTGGCTGCAACTGCACACCACGTCCGAACATTCCGACATCGCCCTCGACCCGCAGGGGCGCGATGTCTATGTCTCGGTGGACTACCAGAGCAACGGGGGCGACGTGTTCATGCAGAACCTGGAGACCGGTCAGCGTACTGCCCTGTTCTCCACCTATCCGGGCCGCACCGAAACGGCCCTGCACATTTCCGGCAAGGCCTACAACAGACCCGGCTGGGTGCTGGTCTCCACTTATGCCGAACACCCGGCTGACGACAGCAGCGTGCAGGGCCTGCACGACGAAAGACGGCAATGGCTGCATCGCAAGATGTTCGCCGTCAGCCTGACCGAGAACCCGGACATCCGCTCCATCGCCTACATCAACAGCGATGCATTCAAGTACGAAGCCGAACCACAAGCCACCGTCAATCGGAACTTCACCCGCATGCTGTTCAATTCCACCTGGAACGGCAGCAGCATGGCTGACCAGGAAGTCTTCCTGACCGCCATCACCGCCCAGGCCCTGGGTTCCCGTTGACACCCCGGGAGTCGAAATGGGGGGCAAGACCAACGAAACAGGCAGTGCCAATAAAATAGGTGGGGCACCAGCGACACAACAATGACGGACATGCAAGGACGAACTTGACTGCAAGTTCTGCTCTTCCCATCCCCTGTAAAGCTGGCGTAACGTTCTTGAAAAAGCTGCAAAACCTGCCGCATACCCGTACACGCACAAGACCTGGCAGGAAACTCTGTCGTTTCGAAACAGAGTCCGTTACAAGCACCTCTTGACGTCACGGTACGATGCGCGGACCACATGTCATGGTGAACGGATCTGTGCAAGACTGGCTCGAGATACCGTCCGGCATCATGGCACCTTCCGAACCCATGATTCCTGATTCAGAGGATCCCTGATTTCGCCGCATGAAGACTGCACGGTCCGCCCCCCTACGTCACAGCAATCCAGCCGACAGATTCTCCCTCACGCATCGTGTCCGATCGCACACGATCCCTGATTGTTCCCGAGGCCTGCCAACAGCTGCACTGTTGATGACCCTGTGCCTGACGGCCTGCGGTCTGAACGACGGATCCGATGCCAGTGGCGAGACTACCGCCCGATCCGGGAAAGCAACCACCAAACAGCTTGTGGACCCAAGTGGGAACACCCAGACATCCGATGCCGCTTCATCTGCCATGGCAGCATCCGGACAAAGCGTAACGGAAAACGACCGTGTCGTTGCCAGAAGCGCCATTCTGCCGTCTGCTGCCGGAGATCTGGCCGGGGACAGCCAGTCCATGGCCCATGATCCCCTTTCCAGCGGCATCTCCCCGGAAACCACAGCCCAGGCGGAGGCAGCCGCCCACGACACGTCCGGCGACAATGCGCAAGCCAGCGGTGACATGTCCACTGAGGCGCCTTCAGCCGCACCAGCCATCGATACAGGCTTCAATCCTGCACCCCCCTCGTGGACCGATCTTTCGGGTACCAGCCCGCTCTGCGCCTCGGTCCTGAGCGGCGCACCTCCGCTCACATCCGGCACCGACGTGGGTGCCATGCCCGCCACGCCGCGCCCTGCCACCGGTGTGGCCACCGAAGACCCCACCTGGCACAGCTGCATGGTGCGCCTCACCCGGCAGGCCGAGACGCACCCCGAACATCCGCGCTACACGCCGCATTCCGCCCAGCAGGCCTTCAACGCCGACGATAGTGCCGCATTGCTGCGCACCAACCACGGCGAATGGCACATCCTCGATCCGCGGACCGGTCAGTACCTGAGAAAGCTGGAACACATCCAGGGAAATGCCGAACCGCAGTGGGATCCTCATGATCCGCGCGTGCTGTATTACCTGAACGACGACGGTGAGGGCATGAAAATCCTTCGCCTGACCATCGATCTTTCCCCCAACGGCACCGATCGTACCGAACAGGTGGCCGACATGTCGGCCGAAGTGAAGAAGCGCTGGCCCGATGCCACCCATGTCCGCATGCGTGGTGGCACCCCGTCGGACGATGGCAGCACCTGGTGCTTCATGGCCGGAAAACAGGAAGGCGAGACCTGGACCGGTCGGGGTCTGTTCACCTGGGACCTGAGAAACGGCCAGATCATCGGCGCACTCGGCAGCCTGCCGGGCCGGCTGGAATATGTCACCACCAGTCCCAGCGGCAGCCACTGCGTGGCCCAGTACACCTATCTCAATGGCGTGCATGCCTACAAGCGCGACTTCTCGGCCCCATACAACGCAAAGACTCCCGGTAACAGCCTGAAGGTACTGGGGCGCGCTTACCAGCAATATGGCGACGTGGCACGCAACGCCCAGGGGCAGGACATGTACGTGGGCTTCGACGTGTACAGCGACCCGCACCACCTGTTCATGACAGACCTGGCCACCGGCGAGAAGACCACGCTGCTGACCACCAGCTTCGGCCCCAACACCGATACGGGCGTGCAGGTCTCGGGGCGCGCCATGCAGCGACCCGGCTGGGTGCTGGTCTCGGGATTCGGCGAACGCAAACAGGGTGTCAACAACCTGAAGGAAGATGACCCCGACCGCAAGTGGTTCCACCGCAAGATGTTCGCCTTCAGTCTGGAGAACCCGCCCAAGGTGCTGTCCATCGCCAACCTGCACCACCCGTGGGACAGCAACCAGAACGCCACCTGGCCGCGCCCACAGGGCACGGTCAACCGCAGCTTCACCCGCATGCTGTTCAACTCCACGTGGGACAGCATGAACGTGCAGGATCTGGACACCTATCTGGTGGAGATCCTGCCCAATGCCGTCCCTCCGCTGTCCGGGGAGACACACTGAAATCCCCACGCATCCGCGCCCAGGCAGTCCGGACGGACTGCCTGGGGTGACGCGCGGACGTGGCGTTACGGCGACACGGTGCTAACCTTTCCTGCGATATAACACCGCCTTTCCAGGCCCTGGTCATCGCCATGAAAATTGCGCCGTTCGCCCTTCGACATACTGCCGTTGACCCCACTCCCGGCATGCCCCGCCTTTTCTCGGCGGGTGCCTTGCTGATGACGCTGTGCCTGACCGCCTGTGGCGGCGGCGGTGGCGGATCGGCCGCCGGCCATGACCTGCTGGCCGACAACGTACAGACGTCCCAGTCCAGCAACGCTGCCAGCAACGGCACGGGCACCAGCAGTGGCAACACCAGCAACAGTGCCAGCAACACCCCGGCAGACGGTGCCGGCGTGGTCAGCACGCCGCAGCCCCTGAACGGCCAGGCCCCTCTGGGCGATGGCGGCACATCGGCAATCTCCCCGGCACCTGCCACGAACCCCGGCAGCAAGCCCGCACAGCCGTCGGCTGGAAGCAACGGCGCCAATGCCGGAAGCGCAGGTCCGTCCAGTGATGCCAGCACGAGTGGAACGCCGGGCCGGTCCGGCAGCACGAACAACACCGGAAACGCAGGAAGCGCGGGTAACGCCAACAACGCCAGCGGCTCGGGCACCCCGGAAAATGGAGGCACCCATGCCGCCCAGCCCTCCGTGAACAACGAACCGCCCGCCGTCAAACCCGACAATGGCGCAGCCGGCAGTGGAACGACGGGTGGCGCAACCGTCACGCCGGGAACCGGCGGAGACGTCGTGAAGCCCCCGGTTCAGCCTGTTCCTCAACCGAGCCCGACCGATTCACCGGCCAACGGCAATGCAGGAACAGGTGCGAATGCAGGTTCCGGCAACAATGCAACGCCACCGAACCAACAGGGCACCGCTCCGGTCGTTCCGTACACGCCTCCTGCCACTGTCGGAAGCCAGGAAACCAGCCCGACTTGCGCCCCCATTCTGGCCAAAGCCCAGCCGCTGACGGCCGGAACCGCCGTGGGAGCCATGCCATCCACACCGCGGCCCGCGACCGGCGTGGCCACTGAAGATCCCACCTGGCACAGCTGTGTGGTGCGACTGACCAATCATGCCGAGACGCAGCCGGCCCATCCGGTCTTCACCCCGCATTCTGCCCAGCAGGCCTTCAACGCCGACGACAGCGCCGTGCTGCTGCGCACCGACCATGGCGAATGGCACATCTTCGACCCGAAGACCGGCAAGGCCATCCGGAAACTCGGCGAGATTGCCGGTGATGCCGAGCCGCAATGGGACCCGAAGAATCCGAACGTTCTGTATTACCTGAACGTCGATGGTAAGGACATGAAGATCTTCCGCCTGACCGTCGATCTGTCACCGAACGGCACGGACAAGTCCGAGCTTCTGGCCGACATGGGCGCACAGCTCCATCAGCACTGGCCGACGGCCACCCATGCCCGCACCCGCGGCGGCACGCCTTCGGATGACGGCCGCACCTGGTGCTTCATGGCCGAACGAAATGAGGGCAGCAACTGGAACACCCTCGGTCTTTTCACCTGGGATCTTCAGACCGGAAAGATCATCGGCACGCAAAGTCTGCCGCCCAGTGCACCGGAATACATCACCACCAGCCCCAGCGGCAGCCACTGCGTGGTGCAGTTCCCGCATCCCAACGGGGTCTTCGCATACAAGCGTGACTTCTCGGCCCCATACAGTGCACAGGTTTCCGGCAACAGCCTGCAACTTCTCAAGCAGCCCTACATGAAGTACGGCGACGTGGCCCGCAACGCTCAGGGGCAGGACATGTATGTGGGCTTCGACGTGTTCAGCAAGCCGCACCACCTGTTCATGACGAACCTGGCCACCGGCGAGAAGACCACGCTGCTGACCACCAGCTTCGGCGAAAACACCGACACCGGCCTTCAGGTCTCGGGGCGCGCCCTGCAACGGCCCGGCTGGGTGCTGGTCTCGGGATTTGGTGAACGCAAGGACGGCGTCAACAACCTGGCGGCCAATGATCCCGACCGCAAGTGGTTCCACCGCAAGATGTTCGCTCTCAGCCTGGAGAACCCGCCCAAGGTGCTGTCCATTGCCAACCTGAACCACCTGTGGGACGGCAGCAAGAACGACTGGCCGCGTCCGAACGGCACCGTCAACCGCAGCTTCACCCGCATGCTGTTCAACTCCGACTGGGACAGCCTGAACGTGCGTGATCTCGACACCTATCTGGTGGAGATCCGGTCGGACGCGGTGCCTGCGCTGCACACGCCGAAACCCTGATTCAGGCGCGACCGCGCAGGCGGTAGTACCAGACGCCAATCAGCTCGTGCAGCATGGCGCGTGCGTTCCAGGGCGCGCCATTGTTGGGAAACCAGGCGGCCCAGGAGGGCGATGCCAGCTGCCGATAATCACTGCGCACCGGGATCGGATCCAGTCCGGCCTGGTGCGCCACCGCCAGCGAACGCTGCATGTGCAGCGCGCTCGTCACCAGAATCACGGCCTGACGACTGTCGTCCTGGCCACCCTCTTCACGGATGAGCCTGGCCGCCCCGGAAATGTCCTGGAACGTCGTCCAGCTGCTGCGCACCGTGCGGATGGCCTCGGGCGGAACCCCCAGTCCAATCGCCAGACGTCGCATGTCGGCGGCCAGCGAATATTCCGGCTGCTCACCCAGCCCGCCCATCAGCACCAGCAACCCACCCGTGCGCCGCCAGGTCTCGATGCCGGCACGCAGCCGCATGTAGCCGCCCTGATCCAGCCGCGCCTGCGGCCCATTGGGTGCCGCGGCACCACTGGAAGGCACGATCACGCCACGCACACGCGGCGGCTTCACTGCGCCGGCCGGCGACGCGGCGGTGGCATCTCCGCCCGGAGCCGCGACCGTCTTGACGAAGTCTTCGGCTTCACTCCGTGAAGATGAATCCGTCCTTCCGCGGCCTGCGACCTTGCCGTGTGACGACGGATCCACCTGCCCGCCCTCTGCAAGCGCTTTCCTGCCGGCCTTGCCTTCGCGCACGGTCAGCACCGCCTGCGCATTCAGGGCGTCATCCCCGGGATCAGGCGGAAAGCCCAGTGCATCCAGCTGCTCTGCCACCGTCTGCGGCGTCCCTTCCAGCGCCTTCACGCCGATATTGATGATGGCCGGTGTGGAAGTCAGCACGAAAGCCACCACCACCACCGCCGCCACACTGCGGCGCAGACGCCGCTGCCGCGGCAGGATCCGTCGCCACAGGCTGAACACCAGCATCACCGCCACCAGCGTCACCGGCATCGGCAACAGCCACTCCGAGGCATCCCCTGCAAACAACATCGACGGCTTTCTCCCGCGCATCCCGCGCCTTCAGTCAGGGATCCTCCAACCCCCGGAGAATCCCAAAGCCGTCGAACATACCACCAACGGAAATTCCGCCGACGAAACGCCACTTTTTTCTATACGTTTTACATCCTGTCGCGTCATGCCAGCCGCTTGGCCAGCCACTGGCGCACATGGCGCGTGTAGACGCGCTGTCCATGCAGCGTCGTCATCGTATGGTCGATGTCCGGCAGGAAGACGCTCTGCACATCCCGTGCAATGGCACTGCGGTCCTCGGCCGACAGGGGCGCCGCACGCATCACGTCATCGAACTGGCTGGCATGGTTGTAGCGCTGCAGCACGCTGCCGGTGAACACCAGATAGCAGGGGCAGCCCCGCCGGGCGCGCTCGGCCAGCCCCTGGCCGAAATCCGTCACCGTCAGCACGGGCAGCCCGTAGTCCACCGGGGTCTCGGGCTGACCACCGCCCGCACGCAGGCGTGCCAGACGCCCCAGCACGGCATTCTTCAGTACCGGCCAGGTCAGCGTGCGCAGGCGCAGCAGATAGCGCAGCATCCGGGTACGACGATTGCCGAAACTGTAACCATCGACCATCACCAGTCCGGCCACCCGCTCATCCTCCAGCGCATACTGGTAACCATATTCGGCGCCCGAACAGATGCCGATGATGACAAAGCGCGACAGACCCGTTCTCTCTGCCAGCAGATCAAGCGCCGCCCGGATGTCGCGCCGCACCTGCGCCAGCATCCCGTCGGTGCCGCCCGCACGGCCACTGTCACCCAGTCCCGTCAGGTCCAGCCGCAATGACGGCACGCCATCCTGCGCCAGCACCCTGCCAATCTTCACATGGATGCGGTGCGGCCCGATGCGGTGAATCACCCCCGCATTCACGAACAGCACGCCGACCGATGCGGAAGGCCCCGTAGGCTGCACCAGCGTGCCCACCAGGTGCCCTTCGGCCCCCAATTGCACCAGACATTCCCGATACGCGTCCGCCCCGCGCGCGGCGGCATGGCTTGCTTCAGGCATGAAAGACCTCCTCCGACAGCCAGGGCAACAGACGTTTCAGGGCCGCATCCGGCACCAGCGGCGTGTTCAGCGCCTCTTCCGATGTCCAGTCGAAATCCACGTCCACGGGCACCAGCGTCAGCGATGCCGGCCGCTTCGCCTCGGGCCAGGGCAGCGCGCCGTTGGCCTGCAGGGCCGCCACATGCGCCACCGGTACGGTCTG